>NZ_JBEXPJ010000058.1:0-45964 GCF_040611995.1 Lentzea sp. NPDC006480 | reverse complement strand
GGCGGCGCCCGCGGGAGCCCCCCCTTCTGTCATGCGGTTTTCGCCGCCGCCCAGGTTCTGACGAAGTTGGCGAGGAGCCGCAACCCGTGGCCGGTGGTGACGCTCTCCGGGTGGAACTGCACGGACTCGATCGGCAGAGTGCGGTGCCGCAGGCCCATCACGTAGCCGTCGTCCTCGGACCACGCCGTCACCTCCAGCACGTCCGGCACGGTGTCCTCGACGACGATGAGCGAGTGGTACCGCGTGGCTTCGAACGGGCTGGGCAGGCCGCGGAACACCCCGCGGCCGTCGTGCCGCACCGGACTGGTCTTGCCGTGCACCAGGTGGGTCGCCGGCCGGACGTCGGCACCGTGCGCGAGCCCGATGGCCTGGTGGCCGAGGCACACGCCCAGCATCGGCGTCGAGTCGGCGAACCGGTGCACCAGTTCGACGTGCCCAGAGGCCGCCGGGTGACCGGGGCCGGGGCCGAGCACGATGAGGTCGGGTCGCATGCGTGTCACGGCGGCGTGCGTCAGCTCGTTCGAGCGGACCACGACCGGTCCCGCGTCCACGGTGTCGAGGTACTGCCGGATGATGTGCACGAAGCTGTCGTAGGCGTCGACGACGAGCGTCCTCACGAGGCGAGCTCCTCTCCGGTGACCGCCCAGTAGGCGGCGCTCATCTTGACCAGCGTCTCCCGCCACTCCTGGCCGGGATCGGAATCCGCCACCACTCCCGCGGAAGCCCTGGTGCGGTAGGTGGACCCGGAGTGGGTGAGGCTGCGGATGCACAGCGCGAGGTTCAGCGTGCCGTCGAAGTCGACCAGGCCGAGCGCGCCCGCGTAGAGACCGCGGCGGCTCGTCTCGATCGACTCGATGATCTCCATCGCGCGGATCTTCGGCGCGCCGGTCATCGTTCCGGCCGGGAACAACGCGCGCACCACCTCGTAAGCGTCCACATCGGACACATGCCCGACCACGGTGGACACCAGGTGTGCCACGTGCGAGTAGCGGTCGACGACGAGCATGTCCGGCACGTCGAGCGTGTCACGATCGCACACCCGGCCGATGTCGTTGCGGCACAGGTCGACCAGCATTACGTGCTCGGCGATCTCCTTGGGGTCGGCCCGCAGCCGGGCCGCCGCCTCGGGTCCGGCGTCCAGCGGGATCGTGCCCGCGATGGGGCGCATGGTGGCGGTGCCGCCGGTGTATCTGACGAACAGTTCGGGGCTCGCACCGATCACCGTGTGCCCGGCGAAGTGCGCCAGGTACATGTACGGCGACGGGTTGCGTTCGCGCAGCCTCCGGTAGACGTCGATCGGCGCGAGGGTGCTGGTGATGCGCAGTTCGTGGCCGATCTGCACCTGGTAGATGTCGCCGATCGCGATGTGGTCGAGCGCCCGGCGCACGTTGTCGCGGAACGTCTGCTCGTCGGTCTCGTCGACGCAGTCCGCGGGTGGGAGCCGGGGAGCGGGGATCTCGGGAGCGGTTCGCAGCGCGTCGAGCACGGCGTCCGGGTCGAGATCGGGCCAGAGGTCGCTGTGGTGCACGAGCAGCTCCGCCTCACCGGTCGCGAGGTCGAACCGGAACCGGCCCTGATGCAGCACGACGCACACGTCCGGTTCGTCGTGGTCGCGCGGGATGGTTCTGGGCAACTCCTCGACGTGGTGCGCGGTGTCGTAGCCGAAGAACGACAGGAAGCCGAAGCCCGGCGTAGGCGGGAACGCGCTCTGCGCCTCGCGCAGCATCTCCCACAGGTCGTCGAAGGGCAGCGAGAGCTTGGACCGCACGGCCTCGACGACGGCGGGGACACCGCTGAGCCGCACTTCGCCGCCGTACACCGAGAGCGTGAGCAGCACGCCGAAACCGACCACCGCGTGGCGGCAGTCGGTTTCCGGGCCGGACGGGGACTCGAGCAGGTAGACCTCGTCGGTGCCGAACCGTTCGGCGAGGGCGAGGTAGGTGGTCAGCGGGTCGGCTGCCGGGAGCGCCCGGCGCTCGGTCGTCACCATCGCGGCCTCCAGGTCAGGTGGTGTACGAGTGCCGGGCCGCCGCCGTGCGGGCGGCCTCGACGATTCGGTCGGGCCCGGTGCGGTTGTCCTTGATGCGCGCGGCCTTCCAGCTCACGAACGCGCCGGTGTTGGTGATCGGGTCCAGCTCGGCGTCGACCGCGATGTCCGCGCCGACGCCGAACCTGTCCCGCAGCCGTTCGACGATGCCCTGCCGGATCGAGGTTTCGTCGCCGTCGAGCAGGTCGAGCCGCACCGTGACGCGGTCGCCGGGGTCGATCTCGACCTGGTAGCCGAGGCAGCCGGTGACGCCGTGCAGGATCGCGGCCTCGATCTCGGCCGGCTGGACCTGGCCGCCGCCCAGCGCGATGCGGTCGTCCACCCGGCCGATCACCTCGATCGGCGTGCCGGGCAGACCGCACCCGCAGGTTCCGCCGACGCGCACGAGATCACCCGTGCGGTAGCGGATCAACGGCTTGATGCCGTCGATCAGCATCGTCAGGCACAGCTCGCCGATGTCGTGGCCCGGTTCGAGCGTGTCCGGGTCGAGCACCTCGACCAGGTAGTTGGGGTCCGACAGGTGCAGCCGGTTCTCGACGCATCCGGTCGCGATCGCCAACGCCTCCTGCGAGCCGTACAGGCCGGGCAACACGTCGGCGCCCCAGATGGACTTGACGTTCGCGGCGAACTCGGGTGTGCAGATCTCACCGAGCACCAGGAACATCTTCACGTTGAAGTCGCTGAGCTGATAGCCGTGGTACAGCGCGGCTTTCGCGAGGTTGAGACACAACGTCGGCGCGCACGCGATCACCTCGGCGTTCAGCTCCTTCAGCAGCCGCAACGCCTTCGCGAACCCGACCCGGCTCGACTCCGGCCAGATCTTGGCGTGGCAGGCGCCCATGTTCTGCGTGACATCACCGAAGGTGTCCCCGAACGCGTACAGCTCGGACGGCCCCATCAGCCCGACGACCGGCATGCGCTCGCCGAAGTGCCGCGCGAACATGTGCCGCCACGACTGTTCGACGTGCAGGTTGCTCCACTCGATGTCCTTGGCGCTGCGCGGGCACGGGGTCGGCGCGCCGGTGGTGCCGGTGGTCTCGTAGTAGATCGCGGCCTCGTCGACGCCGCCGCTCAGCACGGCGTGCATCTCCCGGCGCAGATCCGCCTTGGTGGTGAAGGGCAGCTCGGTGAACGGCACGTCGTGCGGCAGGTGCCGGCGGTAGAAGCCGGACTTCTCCCGCACGTGCCGCAGCACGACGTCCAGCCGCTCCAGCCGCCACGCCTCGATGTCCACTTCGGACAGTTCGCCCGCGTAGTACCGGCGGCACAGCTCGTGGTAGTCCATCAGCTCATCCGATCGGGGAATGGCGCGCGGCGAACCACTTGTCGTCGCGCTCGTTGGCCAGCTCGGTGTCGAGACCGTCGCGCCCGGTGAGCTCCCGGTGCTCGCGCAGCACGTGGATCAGGTCGGCCATCCGGTTCACCATGCGCTCGACCATCTGCAGGCCCTCGTCGTCGTGCAGCACGTCGCCCGGCTGGTTGCCGTAGACGATCGCCGGGAAGCCGCTGCCGATCATGATCATGCGGTTGAGCAGCACGTTCGCCGTGAGGTGGTGGTAGACCTCGGTGTGGCTGTAGCGCCTGCCGACGACGATGACGCCGCCGACCTTGTTGGTGAGCGGCCGGTCGAACCGCATGAAGCCGACACCGGAGCGCTCGATGAACGCCTGCATCAGCGCGCCCGTGCCGAACCCGTGCACCGGGGCGGTGTAGAGAATCCCGTCGGCGCGCGCCATCTGTTCCACGACGGCCGGGATGTCGTCCTTGAGTTCACAAGGGACAGTGCGCGAGTTGCAGTCCCCGCACGGCCCGCACGGCGACATGCGGAGGTCGGCGAGCCGGACGATCTCCAGCTCGACCCCGCGCGCCGCGAGCACCTTGCCGACGTACTCCAGCACGTCGGCGGTGTTGCCGTGGTTGCGCTCGGAACCGTGGATGGCGACGATCTTCGGGCTGCTCATGCAGTCGAGGCTAGGAACGACCGGTTACGTAACCGGCAGACCGCACCCTGGCGGCATGAACATCGGCATTCTGCTGTTCGACGGCGTGGAGGAGCTCGACGTGGTGGGCCCGTGGGAGGTGCTCGCCTCGTGGACCCGCCGCCATCCCGACGATGGCTACCGGGTGGCCACGGTCTCGCGCGACGGCAAGGCCGTGACGTGCGCGAAGGACATGGTCCTGACACCACAGCACTCGTTCGCCGACGCGCCCGAGTGGGACGTGCTGATCCATCCCGGCGGCGAGGGCACCGAACTGCTCGTGAAGGACGAGGAGCACCTCGACTGGGTGCGCTCCCAGCGGGCCAGGACCGCGCTCATGACCAGCGTGTGCACGGGTTCCCTCGTGTACGCGGCGGCCGGTCTGCTGGCGGGCCGTCCGGCCACGTCGCACTGGGAGACCGTCGAGTTCCTGGAGTTCATCGACCCGACCATCGAGGTCCGCGAGGACGACCGGTTCGTCGACGACGGTGACGTGATCACGGCGGCGGGGGTCTCCGCGGGCATCGACATGGCGCTGCACCTGGTGTCACGCCTGGCGAGCCCCGACCGGGCCGCGGAGGTCAAGCGCTACATCCAGTACTAGCCCCAGACGAGCTCGGGCATGCCACCGAGGTGATCCGCGAGCCGGTCGCCCTCGGCCTCGACGCCTTTGCGCGCCTTGACGGACAAGGCCTTGAACGGCTCGACCTCCACCACGAGCCGCTTGCCCTTGCGCTGATGCCGCCAGATCCCGGCGAACATCCCGTCCACGACCACCACCGCGGACAACCACCCCTGCGGCCGGTAGATCAGCCCGGTCGAACCACCGCGCAGGAAGTGCTGAGCATGCCGGGTCGCGGCCACGACGTACTGGTCGAACGCGGGCAGCAGCCGCACACCACGCACCGGTTCGGCGTCGAGCAGGCCGGAAAGGTCCGCGACCCACCACGTCTGGCCGTCGAGCGAGGCCTGCTCCGCCTCGATCCCGGCCAGGATCTTCGCGCCCTCGACGGGTGTGACTCCCCACCACCGCGCGAAGTCCTCGCGCGTCGCGGGACCGTGCACGTTCAGGAACCGGAGAGCGATCTCCCGCAACGGTTCCGCCGGTGCCTCCTGTGCGGGAAGCCACTGGTCCGGACGAGCGAAGCTCACCTTCTGGCCCTCGTTGGGGCCGAACACCAGTTTCCCCTGGAACGACGCGGGTTTGAGGTGCGCGCCCCAGCTCTCCCTGAGCCGGTCGCCGATGCCGGGATCTCCGCTGAGCCGCGCGGCCTCGTCGGCGAGCCGTTCGCGGGTGAGGACCTGACCGTCCAGTGCCGCGTGCACGGCGTCGAGCAGCCGGTCCTGTTCCTCGACGGTGATGTGGAAGTTCCGCAGCCACACCGGTTTGCGGTAGTGCTCGTACGTGTTCAGACCGGCCTGCCACAACGAGTACTCGGCGGCGGGCAGCAGGTGCAGGGTGCCGCGCATGCTCCAGGTCTTGACCAGCGCCCGGTCCTGCCACAGCAACCGATCGACCTCGGCCGCCGAGAACCCGTCCAGCCGCGCGTGCAACGTCAGCCCGGCCGAGGACATCAGCTGCGCGTGCACTCCGCACAACGAGCTCGCGACGTCGAGAGCTTCCGTGGCCGGGCGCAACGTGTGCAGGCCGTGCCGCCGGGCACGCCACGCGGCCACCTGCTTCCAGGTGATCGTTTTCACGCACTCCAGCTTCGCAGATCGTCGAGCACCGCACGCGCGACACGGGGACGTGACTCGTCGAGGTAGAAGTGGCCGCCGTCGAACAGCCGCAGCCGGAACGCCCCCGCGGTGTGCTCGGCCCAGCTCGCCAGGGTCGCCGCCGGCACCTCCTCGTCGGCCATCCCGCCGTAGGCCGAGATGGCGCACGGCAGCGGAGGTTCCGGGTAGTACTCGTAGGTCTCGACGACCTCGAAGTCGGCCCGCAGCGTCGGCAGGAACATGGCCAGCAGATCCGGATCGGCCAGCAGTTCGTCCGGCGTGCCGCTGTACCCGCGCAACCGCTGGACGAGCCGCTGTTCCGGCAGGCTGTGCACGAACTCGTAGCCCGGCGGGTACGGCACGTGCGGCGCGGGCCGGCCGGACGCGACGATCTGGTCGGGCACCCGGAGACCGGAGCGGCGCAGGTGCCGGGCGAGCTCGAACGCGATCAGCGCGCCCATGCTGTGCCCGAAGAACGCGAGCCCGCGCGTGCCGACGTCGAGGCATTCCGCGAGCTCGCCGGCCAGCTGTGGCACGAGCTCGGACAGCTTGCGATGGGGTTCCTCGGCAATCCGGGCCTCCCGTCCCGGCAGTCGCACGACGGTCAGCTCGGCGACCGGGGCGAGCAGGGGCGCGAACGCCCGGTAGCTCGCGGCGCCGGAGCCTGCGTTGGGAAAGCACACCAGGCGCACCGGCGCGTCCGGGTTCTCCTGTGGTGTCAACAGGTTCATCGTGCGGGTGTATCCGACGACGGTTACGTAACCGGCGGCGAACCGCGGCCCGCCATCGTCTTGCGCGTGACTCTGTCCGACGAACGCCGCGAGCTGCTCGCCCTGCTGGCCGCCAGAAAGGCGACCACGCCGGGTCAGCAGCGCTTCTGGCGGCTCAACCAGGCCGATCCCGCCGACCCGGCGTACAGCTGGCCGTGGGCGCTGCGGCTGCCGGGCCCGGTGGACGAGCCCCGGCTGCGGCGCGCGCTCGACGTCGTGCTGGACCGGCACGAGATCCTCACCTCCGCCTACGACTGGGACGACGGAAACCTGTGGCAGGTCAACGCTCCCCGTCCCGAACTGCAAGTCGTCGACACGGACGTGCAGACGGCGCTGCGGGAGGACAACCTGCGACCGTTCCACCTCGGCTCGGAGCCGCCACTTCGGATGAGCCTGCTCCCGGACGACGTGCTGCTGGTGAACGTCCACAACATCGCGAGCGACGGCTGGTCGATGCGCGTGCTCGTGGACGAGCTGACCCGCGCGTACCGCGGCGAGGACCTGCCGGAGCCGGGACTGCCGTACCACCGGCACGCCGCCAGGCAACGCAGCTGGCTCGCGTCCCGCCGCGCGGAACAGGAGATGGCGTACTGGCGGCGCAGGCTGACCGGGCTGGAACCGCGCAACGGCAGGTCCCGTGAGTCCACAGTGGAGCGAGTCGATGTCGACGCCGAGGTGGCCGGGAAGGTGCGCCAGCTGGGCAGGGCGGCGAAGGCCACCCCGTTCATGACGATGTTCGCGCTCTTCGCGAAGCTGCACGGAGAACGCTCCGGCAGCCACGACGTCGCGATCGGCACCTCGGTGTCCGGCCGCGCACCGGACGAGGAGCGCACGATCGGCTACTTCGTCAACCGCGTCGTGCTGCGCATGAACACCCGCGGCGAGGACCTGGACCTGGTGCGCCGCGCCAGAACGACCGCCGTGGAGGCCTTCGCGCACGCCACCGTTCCGTTCGAACACGTCGTGGAACGGCTGTTCCCGGCCGAGTACCTGGCCGCGGCACCGCTGGTCGACGTGATGTTCGTGTTCGACACGGGCGGCGCGGCGGTGGTCGAGCCCGAGTACCGCACGTCGAAGTTCTCGTTGGTGGTGAACGTGAAGCCGGACGCCAACGGCTACGTGATCGAGGCACACCACCCGAAGGGCGCGCCCCACGGCGTGCTGCGCGACTACGCCCGTCTACTGAAGGGTCTGACCACATGATCGTCATCATGCTGAGCGAGGCGTGCACGCCCGCGGACCGGCGCCGGATCATCGACCTGGTGCAGTTCGCGGGCAACGGCCTGCGCGTGCACACCCCGGAGCTGCTGTCGCTGTCCGGTGACCACAACGCGATCCGCGCGCTGCTGGCGGACGAACCGTGCGTGCTCGACGTCGCCAAGCTGCCCGCCGCCTACCCCCGCTCCGCCCGGCTGCGCGGCCGTCCCGACTGCACGCCGGTCGCACTGGGCGACGCGTCGATCGGCGGCCCGGACTTCACGGTCATCGCCGGACCGTGCTCGGTGGAGAACCGCAGCCAGCTCCTCACCATCGCCGACGCGGTGCGCGAAGCCGGCGCGGATGCCTTGCGGGCCGGCGCTTTCAAGCCGCGCACGTCGCCCTACGCGTTCCACGGCCTGGGTGTGCCCGGACTGCGGCTGCTCGCCGAGGCACGTGAGGTGACCGGCCTGCCGGTGGTCAGCGAGTGCGTGGACGTGCGCGACATCGAGGTCATGGCGTCCTCGGTCGACATGATCCAGATCGGTGCCCGCAACATGCAGAACTACACGCTGCTGCGGGAAGCGGGCCGCACGCGCGTGCCGGTGCTGCTCAAGCGCGGGCTGGCCGCGACGCTCGACGAGCTGCTGCTCGCCTGCGAGTACCTGCTGGACGGCGGGAACGAGCAGGTGGTGTTGTGCGAACGCGGGATCCGCACGTTCGAGACGAGCTACCGGTTCACGCTCGACGTCGCCGCCGTGCCGGTGCTGAAGGAGCGCACGCACCTGCCGGTGATCGTGGACCCGAGCCATGCCGCCGGTGCCACGCATCGGGTGGTGCCACTGGCTTTGGCCGCCGCGGCCGCCGGTGCCGACGGGATCATCGTGGAGAGCCACCACGATCCGGCTTCCGCGTTGTGCGACGGCGCGCAGGCCCTGCCGGTGGGGGAGCTGCCGGCGTTGATGGAGAAACTCGGCCACGCCTGTGCCGCGGCGGGACGGACGATGCGCGCCACTACGCCTGTTCCAGCCCGGTGATCAGGTCCGCGGCGGCGGCCTTCTTGATCGCGTCGACCCGGGAGACGGCGTCGAGCTTGCCGTAGATGTTGGTCAGGTGGCGCTTGACGGTGCCCTCGCTGATGAACAGCGCGGCCGCGATCTGAGCGTTGCTCATCGCCTTGGCCACCAGCCGCAGCACGTCGAGCTCCCGTGCGGACAACGGACTCGGCCGCTCCGCCGGTGGTTCCAGCGCGTCCATGGTCTCGCGCGGGATCGACAGGACGACGTTCTCCCGGTTGCGGCTCACGGAACGCACGGCGGCGACGAGCTGATCCCGCGCGATGTTCTTGACCAGGTAGGCCGCCGCACCGCTCTGCAGCAGGTCGCGGACGACCCCGGGGCTGTCGTGCATGGTCAGGACGATCACGTTGAGGTCAGGCATCGTGGCGCGCAGGGCGAGGATCACCGCCTTCGCGCCGGGACCGGGCATCTCCACGTCGAGCAGCACCACGTCCGGGCGGTGCCGCTCGGCCAGCGCGATCGCCTCGTCGCCGCTGGAACCCTCACCCACGACGTCGAAGTCGGGGTCGGTGGAGAGCAGCTCGCGCAGGCCTTCGCGGAACAACGTGTGGTCGTCTGCGAGGACGATGCGCACGGTCATGCGGCGTCCAGCCAGGGCAACGTCACGGTGACCGTGGTGCCCTCGCCGATGCTGCTCGCCGCGATGAACGTGCCGCCGAGCAGCTCGACGCGTTCCCGCATCGACTCCAGGCCGATCCCGCCGGTCGAGCCGTCCAGCTGAGCGAGGTCGAACCCGCAGCCGTCGTCGCCCACGCTCGCCCGCACCTGGTTGCCGCCCACCGAGATCTCGATGCCCACGCGTTGCGGTGCGGCGTGCAGCAACGCGTTGCGGGCTGCCTCACGCAGCACCAGGTACAGCTCCTCGACGACCTCGGAGGGCAGCCTCAGCACGTCGCCCTCGACCGTCACGTGGTGCAGCACGCCGAACGGCGCGTGGGCGTCGAGGTAGTCGGACAGCGCGACCTGGAGACCTCCCGCCAGCACGGCGGACGTGCGCAGCTCGGTCGCGAGGTGGCGGATCACGTCGAACGCGTCGTGCAGCACGTCCTGGCTCAGCTTGAGCTTCGCCTGCGCCCGCGCCGGGTCGTTCGCCAGGTAGGCGTCGTGCAGCTCCAGGTGCTGCAGCGCGTTGCCGACGGCGTGCGCGACCCGGTCGTGCAGCTCGCGGGCGATGCGGTGGCGTTCGTCCTCGTGCGAGCTGGTGACCTTCTTCAGCAGGTAGCTCGCGTAGGAGACGGAACCCTGGGCGATGCGGGACATGATCGACCGGTGCAGCGCGGTGCTCGCCTTGATCAGCTCGGTGTCGCCGTAGCCGGTGCGGCGCAGCTCGTTCACCACCGTCGGCAGCGCGACCTCGAACAACGCCGTCGCGGCCTTGACCGACTCGACCGGGTGGATGGCGTGCAGCGCGCGGTTGACGCCGATCTCGGCCGTCAGCGGCAGCGGTGACTCCGCGGGGCAGCTGGTGACCGCGGCCTCGACGTCCGCGAGGACGGTGGCCACCTGCCGGTCGAGCTGCTCGCGAACATCGGAAAACGCTATGAGTGGACTTCGATCAGCACGCAGTCTCGCGCCGAATGCGTCCACGACTTCTCGGCGCACTTCGTCGCGGAACCCCGCTAATCGTCCGTCGGTCACCGCTGTCCCTCCCCGAAAAAGCGGTCCGTGTCCACTCTCTTACCGTGCGTGACATTCAGTTGTGTCCGCCCCGCTGTGACACTAACACCGCATTCCGTTACCGGAAGGCCAGTGAGACGAGGAGTGTTAGATGGGCGGCATACTGGGTAATCATGAAGGTTCCGTACGGACGGCGGCGGCAGAACCGCTCTCCCCGGCTCATGTTGCCGGTCACGACGATCGCCAGCGCGATGGAACCCGCGCACACGACGATGGCGACCGGCACGACCGATGGTGCCCAAACGAGCGCGGTTAGGAGAAATCCCCAGCCGACCGCGCTCGCGCCAATCGCCATCGCGAGACGGGCCGCGCGATCGCCGAGCACGACCGGCAGAGTGCGCCGTCCCGCCAAGCGATCCCCGGCGGCATCGGAAAGATCCTTGGTGGCGCCGCCGAATGCCATCCAGAGCGACATCGCGCCGCCGAACAGCAGCAGCGGCGCGCCGATCTCGGTCGCGCCGCTGGCATACCAGCCGCACAGATAAGTCAGCCCGCCCAATGCGACGACGGCGCCGAGAAATCCCGGTACGTTTCCTTTGAGCGGGCGCGGTCCGGTCGAGTACCCGATGCCGGCCGCCAGGTGCAGCACCACCAGCAGGCACACGATCGGCGAGATCAGCGCGGCGACACCGACCGCGCCGGCGGCCAGTGCGACCACCACGGATTTGGCCTGGTCCACTGGGAGCGCTCCCCGTGCGATCGGCCGGATCGACCCGTTCTCCCGGTCCTCGACGACGTCCGCGATGCCGTTGAGCAGATAGATGGCCCAAGTGGCGGCCACCCAGCAGCCCAGCACCCCGGCCACCTTGGCCCAAACTGCTCCATTTGTGTGATGATTGGCGAGCAGTGCCGCGCAGCAGAATCGCAGTGCGAAGATTCCCTGCACCATCGGACGGGCTTCCTTCCAACACAGGCGCAGGTTTGTGGGCATGGTCAGCCGGCGGTCATCGGACCGCTGAGTCAGGTACATGTCCCGAGCCTATCGACCTGGGGGCTGCCCGGCGCGGCACGAATTCGGCAATTACCACTACGACCAAGGTGGTAGTGGTGCTACGACCTTCCGCACATTGTCGTCGTTCCCGGTGCACCCCACTTGAGGGCGGGTACCGGGAGTCATAAGGTCGGAAATACCAAACCCGGTCGGCAGGAAAGGCTACGCCAATGCTGCGAGAAACCACAGAGGCCGCTGTCACTGCGCGATTCTTCGGCGATTTCTCGGTGCACGTGTGCGGCCGTCCGGTCGAGCGCTGGCGGGCCGGCAAGGCCCGCAGCCTCTTCCAGTACCTGCTGGTGAACCGCGGCCGCGTGGTGACGAAGGACAAGCTGTACGAGGTGCTCTGGCCGGCCCAGGAATGGTCGCCGACGGGCAGTTCCCTGAAGGTCGCCATGCACGGTGTGCGTCAGGTTCTGTCCACGGCCGACGCCGCGGAGCCGGCCGTGGAAATCGTCAACCGCGACCACGGCTACCTGCTCAAGGCCGACGACGTGTGGCTGGACCTGGACGAGTTCTCGTCCGCGATCGACACGGCTCGCGCGGCCGAGCTGGCGGGCGACCACGCCACCGCCCTGCGGCACTACTCCCGCGCGGTCGACCTGTGTCCCGGCGACTTCCTCGCGACCGAGTCCGGTGACTGGATCGACGAGCAGCGGGCGTGCAGCAAGGCGCTGGTCCTGCAGGCGCTGCACTACCTGCGCGCCGACGCGTTGCGCAGGGGGGACCGCCTGGCCGCGGTGCGGATGTGCCAGCGCCTGCTGGCGGTCGACCCGTACCAGGAGGAGCTCTACCAGACGCTGATGGTCGTGCACGGCCGCAAAGGCGAGCTCGGCCAGGTGCAGACCTGGTACGACATCTGCCTGCGCCGCCTCCAGCAGGACCTGGACGTCGAGCCGACCGAGACGACCTACCGGATCTTCGCCCGCGCCATCCGCGGTGAGCTGCGGGAACGGGCGCTGGTGGCCTGACCGAGGAGGAACGACTGCGATGGAACCCGAAGTACCGGACGTCGAGCTGCTGATCCCGCACCAGATGACCGACCTGGAAGGCTGGGCCCTGGCCGGACACCTGCTCGGCCCGGAGGCGGAAGAGGAGCCGAACATCCTGCGGGCGCTGGACTAGCGATCATCCACAGTGGACTCGGGCATTCGTGCGCGGGTCCACTCGTCGTGTTCGGCCGTGACACGGATTATGGTCTCTGTCATACTCCCGAGTCGAGGGAGTTGGTGATGAGCGGACCTGACCGGCGGGGCACCAGGCAACGGATGCTGGACAGCGCCGTGCTCCTGCTGCGCGAACGTGGCGCGGCCGGCGTGACGGTCGACGCCGTGCTGGCGCACAGCGGGGCGCCCCGGGGGTCCGTCTACCACCACTTTCCCGGCGGCCGGAACGAGATCGTGCTGGGCGCGGTCCGCCAGGCAGGGGACTACATCGCCGCCATGGTCAGCGACTCCGCGGCCGAGGGTGACGTCCAGCGGACGGTCGAAGGTCTCGTCCGCTTCTGGAAGCGCGCTCTGACCAAGACCGGCTTCCGGGCGGGCTGCCCGGTCGCGGCGATGGCGATGGACAGCCGCGACCTCGTTCCCGACGCCGGTGAGGTGGTGCGGGAGATCTTCGCCCAGTGGCACACGAGTCTCGCGGATGTCCTGTCCACCAGTGGTTTCCCGGCACCGCGTGCCCAGCGGCTGGCGACCCTGATCGTGTCCGTGATCGAGGGCGCGGTCATCCTCTGCCGCGCGAACCGCGACCTGGGCCCGCTCGACGACGTGCTGATCGAGATCGCGCCCCTTCTCGAACGAGCTGACTAGGAGCCTGCCGATGTGGCAACCCAGCGCCTGCATCCTCTGCGAGTGCAACTGCGGGATCGAGATCCTGGTCGGTGACGACGGCCGCACGTTCGAGAAGATCCGCGGCGACAAGCTCCATCCAGCCTCGGCCGGCTACACGTGCAACAAGGCGCTGCGCCTCGACCTGCACCAGAACGGCAAGACCGGCCGGATCACGCATCCCTTGCGCCGGCGGGCCGACGGCACGTTCGAGGAGATCGACTGGGACACCGCGATCAGCGAGATCGCGGCGCGCCTGGGCGAGGTCCGGGACACCTTCGGCGGGGAGACGATCTTCTACTACGGCGGCGGTGGCCAAGGTAACCACCTCGGCGGCGCGTACTCACCGGCCACGCTGGCCGCGTTCGGCGCCCGCTACCGCTCGTCCGCGCTCGCCCAGGAGAAGACCGGCGAGTTCTGGGTGAACGCCCGCATGCTCGGCAACATCACCCGCGCCGACTTCGAGCACTGCGAGGTCGCGCTGTTCGTCGGCAAGAACCCCTATCAGTCGCACGGCTTCCCGCGTGCCCGCTCGGTGCTCAAGGACATCGGCAAGGACCCGGCCCGGTCGATGATCGTGATCGACCCGGTGCGCACCGAGACGGCGGAGCTGGCGGACTTCCACCTCCAGGTCCGGCCGGGTACCGATCTCTACCTGCTGACCGCGCTCGCCGCCGTGCTCGTCCAGGAGAACCTGGTCGCCGCGGACTGGCTCGCCGAGCACACGTCTGGCCTCGACGCCGTGGTGGATGTGCTGCAGCAGGTGCCGGTTGCCGACTACTGCGCCGTTTCCGACGTCGACGAAACGCTCGTGCGGACGGTCGCGGCCCGCATCGCCGCCGCCGACTCCGTTGCCGTGTTCGAAGACCTCGGCGTGCAGATGAACCGCGACTCCACGCTCGTGAGCTACGTCGAGAAGCTGGTCTGGCTGCTCACCGGCAACTTCGGCAAACCGGGCGCGCAGTACGTGCCCTCCAGCCTGGTGCCGATCGGCCGGGACCGCGGCCACTCCGGCGAGGAAGGGCCGCGCAGCCCGGTCGCGGGCGCGCGGATCATCAGCGGTCTGGTGCCCTGCAACGTGATCGCCGAGGAGATCCTCACCGACCACCCCGCGCGCTACCGGGCGATGCTGGTCGAGAGCGCGAACCCCGCGCACTCCCTGGCCGACTCAGCGCGGATGAGGGAGGCGTTGGGGGCGCTGGAACTCGTGGTCGTCATCGACGTCGCGATGACGGAGACCGCGCGCCTGGCCGACTACGTGCTGCCCGCGCCGACCCAGTTCGAGAAGTTCGAGGCCACGTTCTTCAACTTCGACTTCCCGCGCAACATCTTCCACCTGCGGCACCCGGTCGTGCCCGTGCCCGAGGGAGTGCTGCCCGAACCGGAGATCCACGCCCGGCTGGTCGAAGCGTCGGGGGCGCTGTCCGAAGACGACTACGCGCCGCTGCGGGCAGCCGCGGCGGCCGGACGGGCCGAGTTCGCGCAGGCTTTCCTCGCAGCGCTGGCGGATCCGGTGAAACGGCGGCTCGCTTCGGTCCTGCTGTACCGCACGCTGGGCCCGACCCTGCCGCACGACGCCTCCGCGGCCGCCGTGCTGTGGATGGCCGCCCACGAGTGCGCCCGCAAGAATCCGGCCGGTGTGGAGAAGGCCGGCTACGGCACCGGACTCGAAGCGGGCGAACGGCTTTTCGAGGCGATCATCCACGGCACCCACGGCGTGGAGATCACCCACGACGACTACGACGCGTCGTGGGGGCGCCTGCCCAACGACCGGATCAACCTGGACGTGCCGGACCTGCTCGCCGCGGTGGCCGCGTTGCGTGACCGGGTTGCGCCACAACAGGATCCGGACTGGCCGTTCGTGCTGTCCGCGGGGGAGCGGCGGGCGTTCACGGCCAACACGATCATGCGCGACCCGAGCTGGCGGCGGCGCGACCCGGACGGCCGCCTGCGCATCAGCGCCACCGACGCGTCCCAGCTCGGCGTCACGACCGGCGACCAGGTCAGGCTCACCACCCGGCGGGGCAGCGCCGAGGTGTTCGTGGACGTCACGGAGTCCATGCGGTCCGGCCACATCTCGCTGCCCAACGGCTTCGGCCTGACCGTCCAGGAGCGCACCGGCGTCGCCCCGAACGAGCTCACCGCCGCCGAGGACCGCGACGAGTGGGCGGGCACGCCGTGGCACAAGCACGTGCCTGCCCGGCTGGAGCGCCTGAAGTCCGAGGCGTGACGCGCCACAACTTCACCACCCACATCCAGCTCAACGGCAAGACGCCGACCGGCCTGCCCGTCCCCGCGGACGTGGTGGCAGCGCTGGGGCAGGGCAAGAAGCCCAGGGTGCTGGTGACCATCGGCGCCCACACCTGTCGCAGCACGGTGGCGGTGTACGACGGTGACTTCATGCTGCCGCTGAGCGCCGCCAACCGCGAGGCCGCGGGCGTGAGCGCCGGCGACACCGTCGAGGTGACGCTGGAGCTGGACCTCGCGGAACGCAACGTCGAGCTGCCAGGGGACCTCGCGGCGGCACTCGACCAGCACCCCGCCGCCCGTTCCGCCTTCACCGCGCTCTCCTACAGCAACCAGCGGCAGCGGGCCGAGGCGGTGGCGGCGGCGAAACAACCCGAGACCCGCGCCCGACGCATCGAGAAGATCATCACGGAACTGTCGTGACCGGCTTGGGCCGCACCCAGCCCGGAGCGCCGCCCACGAGCGCGAGCGGCAGCAGGACCACGACCGCGGCGAGCAGGAAACCGAGCCGGAACGTGTCGTCCGACGGCGAGGAAGTGAGCAGCGCCGCCGCGGCCAGGACGCCCAGCGCCGCACCGATCGCACGAGCGATGCCGCAGGTCGCCGCGGCGACGCCGGTGTTCTCCTCCCGCACCGAAGCGATCACGCTGGTGTAGGTCGCGGTCGACGCGGTGCCCACGCCGAGGCCCAGCGTCACCAGCATGCCCAGCACGATCTGCCACGGCAGGTCGTGCCACAGCGCCAGGAACAGGGTTCCCGCGGCGGTGAGGACCAGACCGGCCACCAGGGCCACGCGGGCACCGGCCCGGCGCACGAGCAGCCCGGACACCGGCCCGACCACGATCGCCACGACCACGGTGGGGAACAGGTACAGGCTGATGTCGCTGGGAGTGGCACCGAAGCGCGGCGTCGAAAGCAGCTGGGGCACCAGGAAGTACGTCGCCGAGTAGCTGGCGCCCAGCGCACCGGCCAGGACGCTCGCGGTCCACACCCCGCGTGTCCGCAAGACGTTCAGGTCGACCAGCGGATGCGCGGCCCGTCGCTCGACCAGCACCCACCCGGCGCCGAACACGAGGGCCAGTGCGAGCAACACCGGCGCACCGGCGTAGAGCGCCAGCATCAGCGTCGCGAGCGTCAACGCCAGCAGCACACCACCAAGCCAGTCCAGTCGTGCGGTCCGGATGCGAGTGCCGCCGGGCAGCACGAGAGGAGCGACGAGGGCGACGGCGGCGACGACCAGCGCGGGCAGCAGGAACATCCACTGGCGCGACCACGCGTCCGCGAGCGGCCCGGACGTGAGCACGCCCAGGCCGGTGCCGACGGTGAACAGGCCGGTGAGCCAGCCGACCGCCACCGGCGTCGAGTCCGTGAACAGCTGACGCGCCACGACGAACGAGACGGGCAGGATGCCGCCGCCGAGTCCCTGCAGGAACTGGCCCAGCAGGATCACCGGGAGCGTCGTGGCGAACGCCGACAGCACGGCCCCGGCGACGATGCACCAGGTGAGCACGAGCAGGATCCGCCGGCCACCGCGGTCGTCGGCGATCTTCGCGACGACCGGCATGGTGATCGCGGACGTGATGATCAGCGTGGTGGACAGCAGGCCGGCCTGGGCGGGGTCGAGGCCGAGTTCTCGTTGCAGCAGCGGCAAAGCGGGGAACGGGATGCTCTCCAGCGCGCCGATCGTGACGGCCAGGGCGGCCAGGACGATCATGGCCGGACGGGTGGTGCTGGGCATGGCTGCTCCTTCTGCTCAGTGAACCTGGCGGGTCTGCCCTTCCCAGTGCGCGGCGCGCAGATCGCGCTTGAGGACCTTGCCGGTGCCCGACACCGGCAACGACTCGACGAACTCGGTGCTGCGCGGTGCTTTGTAGCCCGCGATCATCGTCTTGACATGCGCCCGCAGCTCGTCGTGGCCGAGCGCCGCGCCGTCCCGCAGAACGACCACGGCGTGCACCCGCTCGCCCCACTCGTCGTCCGGCACTCCGATCACCGCGCAGCAGGCCACCGCGGGATGGCGCGCGATCGCGTTCTCCACCTCGGACGAGTACACGTTCTCGCCGCCGGACACGATCATGTCCTTGAGCCGGTCGACGATGAACAGGTAGCCGTTCTCGTCGAGGTGACCCGCGTCGCCGGTGCGCATCCAGCCATCGCGCAACGCCTCGGCCGTCTCCGCAGGCTTGTCCCAGTACCCGAGCATCACGTGCCCGCCACGGACCTGGATCTCACCCACGGTGCCCGGCGGCACCTCGTGGCCGAACGCGTCGGTGATCCGGAGTTCGGCGTGCGCCGCGGCCCGTCCCGCCGACCGCGACAGCGCGGGGTCGCGGTGGTCGGCCGGGCCCAGCACGGTCGCGACCGGCGCGAGCTCGGTCATTCCGTACGCCTGCACGAAATCCGCGTTCGGAAACGCCCGCATCGCCCGTTCGAGCACGGCCTGCGGAATCGGCGACGCTCCATAAAGGACGTTTCGCAGGCTGGACAGGTCGTGCGCGCCGACGGAAGGGTGATCGGCCAGCTGCTGGATCATCACCGGCACGAGCAGGCAGTCCGTGACCCGCTCCCGCTCGAGCGTCGCGAGCACGGTCGCGGGGTCGAATCCCGGCAGGAACACGTGACCGCCGCCCAGCGCGAGCACCGCACCCCACGTGGCGAGGTCGGCGAGGTGGAACATCGGCGCGGTGTGCAGCAGCCGCGCCCCGGCCCGGAACGCCCGTCCGCTGGCGACCAGGCCGAGCGCCGACGTCATCAGGTTCGCGTGGGAGAGCATGACGCCCTTGGGAAAGCCCGTGGTGCCACCGGTGTAGAACAACCCCGCCAACGCGTCCCCGCCGCGCCGCACGTCCGGCGCCGGCGCCGAACCGGCGATCAACTCCTCGTACCCGATCACGTCTTCCGGTGCGGGCCCGTTCCCGGTGTGCACGACGATCCGAAGATCGGGATGTTCCGCGCGCAACACGGGCAGCATCGGCGCGAACGCGTCGTCCACCAGCAGAACGGTCGTCGCGGAGTCGCGCAGCGAGTAGACGATCTCGGCCGGGCTCCACCGCGTGTTGACCGGGTTCAGCACGGCGTCCGCCCACGGCACCGCGAGCAGGTACTCGTGGTAGCGGTCGGAGTTCAACGCCAGCATCGCCACCCGGTCGCCCGCGCTCACCCCCAGCGAGCGCAAGCCACCGGCCAGCCGCGCCACCCGGTCCCGCACCTCCGCGCACGTCCGCCGCCGCCCGGAGCACGCGGTCATCTCCGCGTCCGGCGTCTGCTGCGCGGCCCGGTGCAGGCCCTGCGTCAGGTACATGGCCGGTAAAGCTACAAGGTGTAGCGGAACTCCGGAAGAGGCTTTCGCAACGATCCGTAGCGAAAGTATCAGCTGGGTCGGGGACGGTCGGCGAGCTTGAGCCAGACGACGCCGGCGATGATCACCGCCAACCACCCGGCTCTGGCGGGAGTGAGGGCCTCGTCGAAGAAGATCGGTCCGAGCAGCGCGGCGCCGACGGCACCGATCCCCGCCCACACGGCGTACCCGATGCCGACCTCGATGACGCGCAGGGCCAGGCTGAGCGCCCAGAGGGTGAGCAGGAAGAAGACGACGGCCACGAGTGACCAGGACAGGACGGTGAAGCCCTGGCTGCCTCCGACGGAGAGCGCGTACCCGACCTCGAAGGCTCCGGCCAGGAGCAGGGTGAGCCAGGCGGCGCGCGAGTCGGGAGAAGTCACGTCACGTTCCGTTGCCGGGTTCACGCGACGCCCGTCAGCTGCAGGCCGACGACTCCGCTGATGACGAGTGCGATGCCGGCGGCCTTTCGCCAGGTGAGGCGCTGGCCGAACACCAGAGCGCCGAGCAACGTGATGCAGACGCCCGCGAGCGACGTCCACAGGGCATAGCCGACCCCGACGTCGAAGGTGAGCAGAGCTCGGCTGAGGAAGTAGGTGGCGAGCCCGCCGGTCACGAGCGTCGCGATGGTCCAGCCGCGGTGGGCGAAACCTCGGGCCTTGCCGGCGCAGATCGCCACGGCCGTCTCGAAGGCGACGGCGACGGCGAGGTGGAGCCAGTACACGGGAGTTCCTTTCCGAGTGCGGAATTGCTCCCCGTCAGCGTCGAACTTGACACCGGTGTCAAGTGCAAGACTGGGCGAATGCGCATCGGCGAGTTGTCGGAGGCAAGTGGCGTCAGCACCCGCTCCCTGCGCTACTACGAGAGCCAAGGGCTCATTCGCTCCGCGCGGACCGCGGGCGGCTGGCGGGATTTCGACCGGTCCGCGGTCGAGCGTGTCGTGATGATCCAGCACCTGCTGGCCGCGGGACTGTCCAGCGCCACCATCGGCGAGTTGCTGCCCTGCCTGGAGGCGACCGCGGAGGAACGGACCGGCGCCATGGAAGTGCTCCTGGCGCAGGAGGTGCGCAGGCTCGAGGGCAAGCGGCGTGACATCGACCGTGAGCTCGAGGTGCTGCAGGCGCTCCGCCGCGACATCGGTCAGTCAGCAGAGGTGTAGACCGGACCGGCAAGTGGTGAGGCTTTCCATCTTGTGCGGGCTGGTCTGCGACGTTCCGTCACCATCTGTCGGCTGCGCGGGATCTCTCGGCGTCGCCGCTGCCCGCGGACCGGCTTCCGCCTGGGCCGAGTTGCAGTGAAACCTGCTGATGACAACGTGGTCTGACCACGGCGAACCGCGCCGCTGTTGTGCCGCGACGGCAGCTGGTTCACGTTCTCAGCCATCCGAAGGGCGCCACCGGCTGGCCTGGTCGAACACGATGATCGACTTTCCGCCACCGCCGCGGCCCGCACCGAAAGCCGTCGCCGCTTCGTCCAGCGGGTACCGCGATCCGACCAGAACCCGCAGGCTTCCCTCTCGGACGAGCTGCGCCAGCTCGGTCAGCCGGGCTCGATCCGCCTCCACGACGAAGAAGATCGTCCGGCCGTCGCGCGGCCTGGCCTCGGTGGGCTCGGTGATGGTGACCAGGGTGCCGCCCGCGCGGACCAGCCCGGCGGAGCGTTCGAGAATCTCGCCGCCGAGCACGTCGAAGGCCAGGTCGACTTCGCCGATGTCTTCCAGGCGCTCGTTTTCCAGGTCGACGAACGCGTGGGCGCCCAGGCCGAGTGCGACCTCGCGGCTGCCGGCCCGGCCCGTGCCGATGCCCCTCGCTCCCGCTCGTCGCGCGAGCTGCACCGCGATCGACCCCACGCCGCCCGACGCGCCGTGGATCAGCACGGTCTGCCCGGACCTGAGCCGTCCGTGGTCGAACAGAGCCTGCCACGCGGTCAGGCCGGAGATCGGCAGAGCGGCGCCGACGGTGTGCTCGACGTCGGCCGGGAGGGGCGCGAGGTTGCGGGCCTCGACCGCGGTGAACTCGGCGAGTGAACCGTCCCGGGTCCAGTCCGCGAGCCCGAACACCCGCTGCCCGACGGTGAGCCCGGTGGTGCCGTAGCCGAGTTCCGCCACGACACCGGACAACTCGTGACCGGGCACGCTGGGCGTCCGGTCACGGCCGGCCCGGTCGGTCCACGTTCCCGGCCAGTCCAGTTCGCCGGGCGTGAAGCCGGCCGCGCACACCCGCACGATGACGTCGTTCTCCGCGGCGTGCGGGTACGGGCGGTCGGTGAGGGTCAGGCCGTCGAGACCGGCTGCCTGGTCCTTGACGGTGATGGCTTTCATGACGAGGTCCTGTTCTGACAGGCGCTGAGCATGGTTCCGAAGCTAACCCCGTTCAGGGCCGGAACCCGGGTCCACTCGCGACCCGCGAACGGGAACCACTCGGGTGGGGAGGGCGCGACGCGGACCAGGCTCGGCCGCGGGCACGTCCCGGACCGAGACCGGCATCAGCGCGGTTCCAGGTCGCGGATCCGCGCGTTGAGGTAACGCTGCTCGGGCATGCTCGTCGTCAGCCGGGCAGCCTGCCGGTAGCCGTCGATCGCGCCCGCGACGTCGCCGGTCATCTCCAGCAGATGCGCGCGCACGGCGTAGGTGCGGTGGTGCCGCCGCATCGCCGGGTCGTCGAGCAACGGCCGGATCAGGGCCAGACCCTCCTCGGCGCCGATCGCCATCCCGACCGCCACAGCCTGGTTGAGCGTGACGACCGGGCTGGGCGCCACCCGCGCGAGCATGCCGTAGAGCAGGCAGATCTGCCGCCAGTCGGTGCCTTCCCAGGTGGTGGCCTCCGCGTGCACGGCGGCGACCGCGGCCTGGAGCTGGAACCTGCCCACGTGCCCGCGAGGCAGCACCCGTTCCAGGATGCGCACCCCTTCGGCGATGTACTGGCGATCCCACCGGGAACGGTCCTGTTCGGCCAGCGGCACCAGCTGCCCGCGATCGGTGCGCGCGGGCGTACGGGCGTGCGTGAGCAGCATGAGGGCCAGGGCACCCGCGACCTCGTCGTGGTCGGGGATCGCCAGGTGCAGCTGCCGGGTGAGGCGGATGGCCTCGTCGGCGAGCGTCGAGTCCACCAGCGCGTCACCACCGGCGCGCGTGTGCCCCTCGGTGAACAGGAGGTGGCAGACGTCGAGCACCGCGGCGACGCGTGCGGGCAGCTCGGCTTCGGTGGGCAGCTCGAACACCGCGCCCGCCGCCCGCAAGGCAGCCCGCGCCCTGGTCAGGCGCTGCGTCATCGTCCGCTCGGGCACCAGGTACGCGGCGGCGATCTGCGCCGTGCCCAGACCGGCGACGGCGTGCAGGGTCAGCGCGACCTGCGAGGAGCGGCTCAGGCCGGGGTGACAGCACAGGAGCAGCAACCGCAGCGTGTCATCGGCGTCGTCGTGGTGCGGGTCGTCCGCGGGTGGCACGAGCCCGCCGTCGCGGGCCTGCGCCACCGCCTTCTCCCGCCCCGCCCGCGCCCCGTCGGCACGCAACCTGTCGATCAGCCGCCGGGAAGCCACCCGGATGAGCCAGCCACGCGGGTTGTCCGGCACGCCATCGCGATCCCACTGCCGTGCCGCGGCCTCGGCGGCCTCCTGCGCCGCGTCCTCGCAGTCGCCGAGATCGCCGTACCTGCGCAGCAGAGCGGCGAGGACGTGCGGCGACTCACGCCGCCACACGTCCTCCACCACGCTCACTAGGCAGGCCCGCCGGCCCACATGGTGGGCCGCAGCTCGACCGTCTCACCCGGACCGGAGAAGCGCGCGGCGATCTCCTCGGCACGCGCGTGGTCCTCCACGTCGATCAGGAAGAACCCGGCCAGGTGCTCCTTGGCCTCCGAGTAGGGCCCATCGGTGAGCAGCGGCTTCCCGTCGCTCCACCGGTAGAGCCGCGACGACTCGGGCGCCCCCAGCGCCTCGCCGCCGAGCAGTTCCCCCTTCTCGTGCAGCTCGCCGAGCATCTTCTCGAACTCGGAGTTCATCCGCTCCCGCTGCTCCGGCGGCACGTCCTGGTAGTCGGGCAGGTAGTTGGAGGTCGGATGCCCCCACGGCTGGGGGTTGGAGTGGATCATGATCACGTACTTCACCGTCGGCTCCTTCGAACGCCGTAGCGGATCGGGCCCCGCTGACCCATCCTCACCCGAGACGTCGGAGCCGGGCACGCCACGTCTACATCCCGGCCGATTTCCTTGTGCGTGACGGTCGGCCGTTGGGCCGGTACCCGACAGCGAGCCGCTGCCGAGGCTCCGGGCGCGGACCCTAATGGACCTCGTCCAGGTACGCCTTCGCCTGCAGCGTGAACAACTCCGCATACCCGGCCTCGGCCGCCATCAGCTCCTCGTGCGTCCCGTACTCCGCGACCTTCCCGTGCTCCAGCAACAAGATCCGCTCCGCCTGCCGCACCGTCGAGAACCGGTGCGAGATGTACAGCGTCGTGCGGCCCTCCGACAGCTCCCGCAGACGCGAGAACAGGTCGTGCTCGGCCTGCGCGTCCAGCGCGGACGTCGGCTCGTCGAGCACCAGCAGCGGTGCCTCCCGCTGGAACGCCCTGGCCAGCGCGATCTTCTGCCACTCACCGCCCGAGAGGCTGACGCCCTGGTCGAACCAGCGGCCGAGCGGGCTGTCGTAGCCCTGGGGCAGCCGCTCGATCCGCTCGTCCGCGCCGGCGCGGCGGGCCGAGTCCTCGATGTGCGGCCGGTCCTCGAGCCGGGTCAGGTCGCCGAGGCCGATGTTCTCCGCGGCGGTGCCCTGGTACGTCACGTAGTCCTGGAACATCGCGCTGATCCGCGTGCGCAGGTCGACGGGGTCGTACTCGCGGATGTCCACGCCGTCGAGCAGGATGCGGCCGCCGGTCGGGTCGTAGAGCCGGCAGAGCAGCTTGAACAACGTCGACTTGCCCGCGCCGTTGCGGCCCACCACCGCCACCGTCTCGCCGGGGCGGATCTCGAAGCTGACGTCGTCGAGCGCGGGCTCCTCGGCGCCGGGGTAGCTGAAGGTCACCGAGTCGAACTCGATGTGACCCTCCACCGTGGACGGCATCGGCCGGGGCGACGCCGGTGCCGTGATCTCCGGCTTGGTGTCCAGGAACTTGTACAACGTGTCGAGGTAGAGGTTGTTCTCGTACATCCCCGAGAACGCCGTGAACAGCCCGGACACCGACGTCTGCACCGACGCCGCCGCGGCCGTGTACAGCGCCAGGTCTCCCAGTGTGAGCCGTCCGCCGACCGCTTCCAGTGCGATGTACAACGTGATCGCCGAACCCGCGAGCGTGCTCAGCAGCCCCCAGGACGTCGAGCTGATGTTGCGGTTGACGGTCAGCTTCCGTTGCCGCTCATAGGAAACGGTGCCGAGCCGCAAAAACCGCTCGACGAAGTACGGGCCGAGCCCGAACAGCTTCGTCTCCTTGGCATAGGTGTCCGTGGTGACCAGCGAGGACAGGTAGTCCATCCGCCGCTTGATCGGCGACATCATGAAGGTCAGCCAGAACGCGCGCGAGCCGTACTTCGACTGCGAGATGAACGCCGGGATCGGCGCCAGCAGCGCGACCAGGGCGAGCAGCGGGCTGATCGAGACGAGCAGCGCGACCATGCTGCCGAACGTGATCAGCGTCCGCAGCAGCCCCAGCGCGGAGTTCATCATCGACAACGGCCGGGTCGGCGCTTCCTGCGCGGCCTGGCGCAGCATGTCGTACGACGCCGAGCCCTCGAAGTAGGCGAGGTGCAGGTCGCTGGCGTGGCCCATCACCCGGTGGCGGATCGTCAGCGTCATGCGTTCCTGCAGCAGCGACTGCGCGATCGACGTCAGCGCGCTGCTGAGCGCGGTCGCGGCCAGCACGCCGAACTGGAGCAACGCGACTCTCGCGATGTCACCCGTGGTGCCGGTGTGCTGGATGGCCGCGACGACGGAGTCGAGCAGCAGCTTCGCGATGTACGCGGTCACCGTCGGCAGCAGGCCGGACAACAGCGTGATCAGTCCCAGCAGGACGGTCAGCACCGGGCTGGCCTGCCACGTCAGCTTCGCGACCTTCGGCAGGCCGCGGACCGTGCCCGCCACGGACGTCCTCGCGCGCTTCAGCCGCGAGCGCAGGTCCTTCGGTTCGTCGTCCGGCTTCGGTTCGGGAATGTCCACCGGCCCGGTGAGCCCGCTCTCCGGCACCGTCGTGGCGCGCCGCCGCCGACCACGCCGGCCCAGCATGAACTCCATGCCGCCCCCGCCGCCCGGGATCACTCAGCCTCCACGGCGCCGTGCAGGAAGAAGTCGACCACCTGGCGCGTGGTGGGCGCGTCGACGTCGGACGCCAACCGGCGGCCGCCGAACAGCAAGGTCAGGAACAGGGCGGCGAGCTGCTCGGGCGGCAGCCGCAGCCGGTCCTTCTCGGGTGTGAACAGCTCGACCATGGCCGCGCGGATGGCGGCCATCGACTCGCGGCGTCCGCCCTTCCACGTGCTCTTCTGGTCCTTGAGGCGCTGTTCGGGGTCGCGGTGCTTGACGCGGCCCGACGCGTGCAGCGCGCCCATCAGCGCGCCCATCCGCTCAAGGTGCGCGCCGAGGGCTTCGGCGGCTTCGACGAGCCGGTCCGCCAACGGCTGGTCGACGGGGATCTCGGCGATCGCGTCGAGCACGTGGTCGGGCCGCAGCGCCTCGGCCGTGCAGGCGTCGAACAGCTCGTCCTTGTCCTTGAACGCGCGGAAGATGGTGCCCTCGCCGATGCCGGCGGCGCGGGCGATCTGGCTGCTCGTGACGTTCGCGCCGTGCTCGATCAGGAGCGGCAGCACGGCGTGCACGATCATGGCGCGCCGGTCTTCGGCGCTCATGCTCGGCGCTCTTCGCCGGGTTTCGGATGCTGGTGTCATGCGCCCATAGTGCGGAGTGAGTGCTCACTCCGTCAAGCGAGTATGAGTACAGGACGCCTCGACCAGCTTCCTGAGCGCAATGGTGAGGCCTGGGTGGCCCTTGTCGATTCGGCGCGGCAGCCGGGCGGAGGCGTAGAGCAGTGGGAGCTGCCCGGCGTCGGTGTTGAGCACGTGGGCGAAGGTGCCGCGCACTCTTCTGCTCTCTCTGGCACGAGAACGATGTGGCACAGCAGCGCTGCCGCGTCTGTCCCAGCCGGCCGCGGCCCCGCAGTTTCCAGTCCAGCAGGCCGAAGTCCGGTCCCATCAGGTTCGCCCAGTGCAGGCCGCCGGCCGCCTCGATCGTGCTGCGGAGTTCTTTCCACCACTGGTCGGAAAGGTCGACCTGGCGCGCAGAACGGCGGTGGAAGAACACGGTGAGCCTGGAACTAAGGTCATCAACTCCGCGCGCTGCAGCCGTCACTCCTCCCGCTCCACCCGTAGACGCCGATAACCCGCGGCTTGGACAGCGTGGTGAACACATTTGGTGTCGAGGTTCCCGCTCCAGAAGTCGCCGCCCGCCCGCCGCTTGTTCTCGGACACCACTCGAAGCCAGAACTGCTCGCCGGCTTTGTGTACGGGCGCATTGATCGGTCCATCCAACCGAGGCGGGTCGGCCCGGCAAGGGTGACTCCGAAGTAGGCGGCGGCGTGTCTGAGGTTCTCGTGCATCCACTCCCGGAATCGAGCGGCGGTTTCGCTCAGGTCGAGCACGGATGGCTGGTCAAGCTGTTCGGACACGGGATCCTCTCGTCATGGTGCTCACCCGAGCACACTTCGGGAACTCTTGGTACCGCTTGGAAACAGTCCAACCGAGGAGCTGAGAGGGTCATGCCCCGAACGGGGGATGTGCTGATCGAGTTGTCGGGGCCGCCAGTGCGTTCCCGCCTCGCCACCCCGTTCGCTGGGATCGGTCTATACCACGGTCTCGCCGTTGTGTTCGCCTTCGGATTGCTGGTCGACTGGGCGCTCAGCGATAAGCTCCGCATATGGCTGAAGTTTGTCCAAGGTCGAAGTGCTCTGTTGGTGTAACTCCCGGCTGTGTGATTCTGAACTGCTCTACCGGCACATGTACCGGGTGCCGTTGAACGGGGCGGAGCGATGTCATGACGGAAGAACGGCCGATCGGAAGATTTGATCCCATCGTCAACGGCGAGATGCAAATTCCCGTTTACATGTTGCCGTTCGACAAGCACGGTCAGCTGCAGGCTGAACAGACCTTCGAGGACCTGGCGACTGAAGGCGTCAGAAGTGTCACCGACATCTTCCTGTTCTGCCACGGCTGGAACAACGACTTCGCTGACGCGACCCGGCTCTATCGACGGTTCATGACGACCTACGGCGATCTGGTGCGTACCCACGGTCAGCCACGCGCGGGCATCAAGCCCTTGCTGGTGGGAATCAGCTGGCCGAGCATCGCGCTGTCGTCGCACCCCGCCCCGCTGCTGGCGGGCCAACGCGATGAGACCGAAGCACGCGAACTCGCCGAGGCCGTCGTGCACGACGCAGATCGAGACGAGTTGAAAGCGCTCGCCGGCCGGAATCAGCTGAACGAGGACGAGGTTCGTCGGCTGGCGGAGTTGCTGCACCCGCTTTACCACCAGGATGACGACGAGCTCGGGCTTCCCGGTTCGTGCGACGTGGACAGCACCATCGAGTTGTGGCGTGCCATCGAGGACGAAACGGCCGACGCGGAGCTGGTGGTGAGCGGTCCGCAAGGTCCGGCGGAGCCTGTGCCGAACGCACAGCCGATCGCGGCGGGACGCATCGGCTCGATGCTCGACCCGCGCAACGTCGTCCGCCTGGCCACCGTTCTGCTGATGAAGGACCGAGCCGGGGTGGTGGGGGCGAAGGGAGTCGCCCCGGTGCTCGCGCGGATCCTGGGAACGTCACCGCGGACCGCGCGCGTTCACCTGATCGGTCATTCGTACGGCTGCAAGGTGTTGCTGTCAGCGGTGTGCGCGGGCGAGTTGCCGAGAAGCGTGCGGTCGATGCTCCTCATGCAGCCGGCGCTGTCCTATCTCGCGTTTGCCGACAAGATGCGTGGGCTGGATCGCTCTGGTGGCTACCAGGCAGCCAAGGCGCGCAGCGAGTTGACGATCGTGGTGACCTGGACCAAGAAGGACACCCCGTTGCGCAAGTTGTTCCAGCTTGCCGTGCGGCGCCGCAGTGACATGGGAGAACAAGACATCGGCGCGGCCGGGCTGGTGACACCGCCGAGCAGGTTCGCCGCGATGGGTGGCTGGGGTCCGGCGTCGTCGGACGACGTCCGCAACGAGACGATTCGCTTGCCTCGCGACGGTTCGTATGAACTCACCGACACCGAGGTGCTGGCGCTGGAAAGTCACAAGATCATCACCGGCCACGGCGACGTGGTGAAGGACGCGACGTGCTGGGCCCTCTACAACATCGTCAGTGCGGGGTGAGCCGTGGAACCCATCCAGACATACGGACTCACTGGGTTGCGCATCGGTTGTCAGCAGACGAGACGCGGTTCGGACTTCGTCACCTGCGAGCTCAGCGGTCCTGGCGGACGGTCGGCGAGCAAGGACATGCCGACCACCGCGCTCGCCCGCGGCCGGCTCGACAAACTGCTGCACGAGGTCGAGCGCTCGTGGGAGTTCCTGGACTCCACTCCGGCGATCCGCGACCTCCGCACGCGCAAGGAGCCGCTCTGGCTCGACATCTCCACCGAGCATCCGCTCCTACCCGCCGTCGACTGGGAGCGCGCGTTGTCCTCGCTCAGGGTGCCCGTGCTGCGGATGCCGGGAATACTGGGAGCCCCGACCCCGTCGCCCCGATCACCGAGCGTCGCGCTGTGGGTGACGATGCCGGTCGTCAAGGCGGCCTTCGACGCCATCGGTCTGGTCGAGGGGACGTTGAAGGCGATCCGGGAGACATCGGACTCGGGTGAGCTGCCTGACGTGCATGTCTTCTCCGAAGCCAGACTCGTGGAACACCTGCTGCGGCATGACTTCGGCTCCCACGTGGTGGTGCACCGTCCGAAGCGGAAGGGCCCGGACGAGCAGGTGCCCTGGTCCGAATGGATCGCCGAGTCGCTCGGCGACACCAGCGTGGACGTCCTGCACCTCATCGGCCACGGCTACCTGTCGGCGAACTGCCAAGGGGCGTTCGCGTGTGCCGAGTCGCCCACCCGCGACTTCGACCGCAAGACGGCGAGTTTCGTGTGGCCCCAGCAGCTGGCCGCGCTGCTGACATCGATCGGCGCGTGGGGAGTGGTGTTCACGGCGGTGCCGCACAACTACTCGGTCGCCGGATTGCGCCTGCTCGCGACGAGAGTGGCCTCGTTGCGCGCCGCGGCCACCGGACTGCACGACGTGGCACGGCTCCGGTCGCCGAACGCTGGCCTGAGCGAGATCTACCAACTGCTGCTCAACCATCCCCAACAACCTCCGCCCAGCACGACTGGGCTCGCGCTGACCATGCACCCCGGCCGGTTCGGGGTTCCCACCCGCCGCGCGAACTACGAACCAGTGCGCACCGAGCTGGCCGACCTGGTGAACAAGGGCGAGGACGTGCCCGGCTGGATGGTCGGCGCACAGCGCCAGATCGCGCAGTGGGAGACCCACCTGTCGTTCCGCTCGGACGTCGCGCAGGTCGACTCCGTCCGTGCAGGTCTTGAACTGGCGAAGTCGCGCGTGGACGACATCATGCGGGACAACCGCAACGAGGGCGGCCCGTCATGAACGTCATCGTCGAGTTCAAGGAGATGGGCAACCCGGTTCAGGTCTTCATCAGTCTGCAGGGCTCGGCCGCGCTCGACTCGTGGCATTGCCCCCATGACGAGCGGAGCGTGTTCGACGCGATCGACCAGGTGCCGTGGGGGCCGCGTGAGGCAAGCGAGCCCCAAGCCGTACTGGCGGCAGGACAGCTCCTGCGCGCGAAGTTCGCTGCGGCGCCTGCGCTCACAAAAGCCCTGATCGACACGTTCGCCACCAACGGGCAGGCGGTACGTCCGCTGTACTTCCAGCTCGGCGCGGAGCCGGCGGTGGAAACGGTGCCGTTCGAGGCGATCTGGGACGATCACGTCAGCGCGTTCATCGGTCTGGACGCACGATGGCCGATCGCCCGCATCCCGGCCGACGCCGTGAAGCCCGCAGGACCTTTCACGATGGAACGCACGGTGCGGATCGCCGCTGTGCTCGCTGCCGAAGGCGCAGACCCGAGGAAGCAGCTGACCGGGTTGCGGCAGGCCTGCGACGCCGCACCTGGCCTCCGCGTCGAGGTGACAGTCCTGACGAACTGCTCGGGGATCATCGCGGAGATGACGACCGCCGCGAAGCCGGGCTGGACGGCGGAGCCGGTGCCGGGCACCACGGACGGGCTGATGGTGCGGTTGAAGGAGATCCAGCCGCATCTGCTGCACGTCTTCTGCCACGGCACCGCGGACGGGCCGCGACTGATGGTGTCCCAGTTGAACGACCTCGGTGTGCTCGAGGTCGGGGTCACGGCGTTCGAAGGGCTGTCGAACGGGCCCTCGCCGGCTCCCTGGCTCGTCATGCTGAACTGCTGTGAAGGGGCGACCCCTGGCCATCAGGCCGTCTCGCTCGCTTCGGGACTCGCTCGCGCGGGGATGCCCGCCGTGATCGGCATGCGCCGGATGATCGACAAGACGGTCGCCGATCAGTTCTGCGCCGACCTGTACCGCGTCGCACTCGCCGAGCTCGCGCGGATCTCGCCACGCGGACGGCAAGTATCCACATTGGACTGGGCTGCCGTGCTGCACGAACCGCGCCGGCGGCTGAGCGCGATGCACGGGACCCCGGCGGACGTCGCGGGCAGGCAGAAGGAATGGACGATGCCGGTGCTGTACCTGTCGACTCCCCGGCTCGAGCTGCGTGGTGCCCCGACCACGGACATCAGCGATGCCAGAGCGAAGGAGGAGATCATCACTCTCAGCGTGTTCGAGAGCTTGCTGGCCAGCAGGAACATTCCACAGGAGAGCGCCGACAGCCTGCGCGCGTTGGCTCTATCGCACCTCTACCGATAGGAGTCGACGGTGACGACGGTGCTCAGCAACGGCTGGCGGGGTGCGCCGGCGACAGGCGTGTTCGGCCTCGGAGCCCACCGTTGGGGTGTGGGTGCCGTCGAACAGCGAGTTGTCGCGCTCGCTCCGCACCCACCCGAGCCCTGGGACTGGCGGCACGCGGCGGTCGGCTGGGGTCTGGTGCTGCCCGACACCGACGCGGTGTCGTCGTCGGACAAGGCCGCCGGCAAGGACGCGCCCGAACCCCTGCGACGACTGGTGGCGGAGCGGGAAGCACCTGTCCTGCGCTGGGATCCCGGTCGGCAGGATCGTCTGCTGCGGTACTACCAGGGTTACGCGGAACCTGAGCCGATTCCGATCGGCGGGACACCACGCGGCGTCGTGGAAGGAGCGATTCCGTCGTTCCTCATGTTGTGGGGAGAGCTGGAGAAGCTGCCCTGGCGGCTCCAGTACTCGCTCAACCTGGATCCCCGCCTGTACGTCGGCCGCCTGCCCCTGATCGGCGAGGCGCTCGATCGCTACGTCACCGCGTTGCTGACCGACTGGAGCCCGGATCGGCTCGTGCCGGCGAGGGCGAAGACGGTGGTGTGGGCGACCGATCACGCGCCAGGGGACATGAGCCACCTGATGCGCCGGGTGATCGCCGACGAGGTGAACCAGAAGTACTCGGCCGATGCCGACATCGACGTGACCTACGTGAACGGCGACGCCGCGAATGGAGGGGCGCTCACCAGCGCTCTGACCGACGGCACGGGCATGGTCGTGACGACCAGCCACGGATCCACCGGACCGGTTGGGGCGCCCGACCGGGAACGGCTCGGCTGGCTCGTCGACGCGGACGAGTGCGAGGTCGATCCCTCCGGCGTGCTCGGGAGCTGGCAACCCGACGGGGCGATCTGGTACGCCCATGCGTGCTGTGGCGCGGGAACAAGCGCGCGCACGTCGTTCGAGGGTGTGTTCGAGCAGGGCTCGGACCTGGACACGATGGTGACCGACCTGGCAGGCCTCGGTGACGTCGTCGCGTCGTTTCCGACGGCGTTGCTGGGCGCTTCGAAACCGCTGCGGGCGTTCATCGGTCACGTCGAGCCCACGTTCGACTGGACGATCCGGCACGGGCCCTCCAGGCACGCCACGACCAGTGACCTCATCGCCGCGCTCTACGACGAGCTGATGCTCGGGAAGCCCGTCGGCTGGGCGTTCGAGAAGTTCCACGGCCGTGCCGGGGCAGACGCTGCCAGCCACCACGACCTGCGCCTCGACGTGCTTGGGGGACGGGCTGAGCCGGACGACGCACTGCGCGCAAGGCTCAGTTTCCTGGATCGGCGATCACTGGTGATCCTGGGAGACCCTGGCGTGGCGCTGCCGTCCACGGACGTCGGTGAGCACGGCTAGGGTAGCCAGGTCGCGAGTTTCGCGGCCAGTTGCGCCTTCGTCGGGTCCGCCGCGGCGTACGGACCGTCCGGCAGGCCGTTGACCATGTCCCGCAGAGTTCGTGCGGCCTCCGGTACCTGGTCCAGGAAACGCCATCGCGGCCTGGACAGCTGGTTCCACAACGAGCGCCACGCGATGCGTCCGCTGGTCAGCGGAACCCCTGTCGTGGAAGCGATCTGACGGGCGTTCCATTCGAGCGCCGCCCGTTGAACGTCGGTGACCCGCGCCGCGGCGTCGCCCTTGTCGAGCGCCCTGACGGCCTCGATGAACTCGGGCGGGTTTCCTCCGCCTCCGCCTCCGCCTCCGCTTCCTCCGGCCGCGGAGTTGGCCATCGCCAGCACGTAGATCGCGCCCGGCCCGCCGGACATGGCCGTGGCGACGGTGCCCACCGGCACGGTGACCTGCGCGACGGCGAGTGATCCGTTGCTCTGCAAGCGAAGCACGTTGATGGCGACCTCACCGGCGTCACCTGCGGCCGCGGCGATGGCGGTCGCCGAGCCGGCCGCCGTGCCGTACATCAGGACCAGGGTCGAGACCAGCTCGGAGACGCTGCGCACCTGGTCGTTGAGCGGCATCGCCCGGAACATCTCCCAGTACTCTGGGCTCTGGGTGATCAGCTGGGCGACGGCGGCAGGCAGGTTCGCGAGCCCCGCGATGGTGCGGACCGGATGAGTGATCAACTGGACGAGTCCGCGTGCCATCGCGACAGCGGCGTCCTCCACGCCGTCGAGCGCCGCTCCGGCCACGTCGTGCTCCAGTCCGAGCTCGGCGATCGGCTGGCCACTGGCCTGCAGCGAATCGTCCGTCCGGTACATGACGCCGCCGCGTGAGTAGTAGAACCGGCCGATCTCATACGGCGGACTCGCGGCACGTTCGGCCGAAAAGGCGCGCTGCAACGCCTGCCCCGTCAACGCGTTGGCCCAGTACCCGTCAGGCCGCACGACGACCAGCGGCGCGTACCGGTCACTGCGCCGGTCGAGCTGCTCTCGGGTGACCGTCTGCGTTCCGGCCGCCACCTCCTGCATGAGGTGCAGCAAACATCTGCGCGGCCCGAACTGGGCCAACGACGTCGGCGAACCACCGAGCTCCGCGACCAGTCTCGTGGCATCGGCAGGCGAGATATCGGTCAGCGACCGGGAGGCAGCCTCGTCCATCCGTGCGATCGCCCGCTGTACCGCGAGGGTGGTACTCGCGTTGCCCACCTGACGCTGCAGGCGCTCCACCCAGGCCAGTGGCGGGGCCTGCTGTTGCGCCCTCGCAACCTGTTTTTTCGCACCCGCCGGTTTGCCGATGTGATCGCGCACGAATACGAGTGTCGTGTTGACACCGTTCCCGGTGGAACTGCCAGCCGACCGGCCGAGCGTGCGCCACCCGCTGCCCGTTGGGGAGTTTCGGCTGGACAATGCGTAGGTGAGCCTCATAGCGCTGCAGGACGGCCGGAACCTCCACATCGAGGTCACTGGACCGGAGTCGGGCATGCCGTTGATCTTTCATCACGGCACTCCTGGCTCCGTGCTCCGGTTCACCGGTTTCCAGCAGGCGGTTCACCAGCACGGTCTTCGCCTGGTGCGGTACTCGCGTGCCGGATACGGTCAGTCCAGCAGACTGCCGGGCCGCTCGATCGCCGATGTGGTGCCGGACGTCGTCGCGATCCTCGACCACATCGGCGCCGCGCGCTGTCTCGTCGCGGGCCGGTCCGGCGGCGGTCCGCATTGCCTGGCCACCGCAGCGCTGCTGCCCGAGCGAGTGGCAGGCGCACTCGTGATTGCCGGCTTCGCGCCCTGCGGCATGGCCGATCTGGACTTCGTCGCAGGTATGGGCGAGTTGAACACCGAGTTGTTCGGCCTTGCCCTGCGCGGTGAGGACGACCTTCGTCCGGCGCTGCAAGACCACGCCAAAAGCCTTGGCGCCAACGACAGTGCCGCGATCATGCGAGGGTGGCGCACGCTGCTCCCCGACGTCGACCGCGCGGTCATCAGCGGCGAGTACGCCGCAGATCTGGCCGCCGGCTTCGCTGAGGGACTGCGTCCCGGTGTCGACGGCTGGGTCGACGACGACCTCGCCTTCGTCCGCCTGTGGGGTTTCGCCGTGTCCGACGTCACAGTCCCCACCTTCATCTGGCACGGCACCGAAGACTTGTTCGTTCCGTACACACACGGTGAATGGCTGGCCCGCAACGTGCCGGGTGCGACGGCACACCTCCTCACCGGCGAAGGCCACCTGTCGCTCGCGATCGGTGCGCTCGACATGATGCTGGCCGAACTGGTCGAGGCCGGTCAAATTTGAGCGCCTGCCAGCGGTGATCAACACGTCTCAAGATTGTGCAGTGCTGCCAGCAACTGCTTGTCGAGTTTGCCCATACCGGTGAGGGGGAGCACGTCGTGGAACACCACCGAAGCCGGTACGTGCTTCGCAGACAGCTCGGCGGCCACTTGACGGATGAGTGCTCCGGCATCGGCGGTGCTGTCCGGCCGCATCACGACGGCGGCGTGCAGGTGCTCGACGTGGTCGTCGTCGACCACGCAGTACACCGCGGCCTGGGCGACCTCCGGGTGGATCAGCAGGATGTGCTCGACGTCCCTCGGATGGATCTTGATGCCGTTGGTCTTCACCACCTCGCCCATCCGGCCGTGCAACCGCAGCACGCCGTTCGCGTCGAGTGAGCTGAGGTCGCCGGTGTGCAACCAGCCGTCGCGCGCGGTGGCCGCGGTCAGCTCCGGTTCGCCCCAGTAGCCGAGCATGATCGAGGGGCTTCGCACGCACACCTCGCCGATCCCGCCCGGCTGCGCGTCCTCGTCGCTGTCCAGAGAGCGGATGCGCACTTCGGCGGTGGGGCGGCCGGCTGTGGCGAGCAACTGCGGGTCGAGGTGGTCGGCCGGGCCGAGGACGCTGATCGGGCTGGCCTCGGTGGTGCCGTAGATCTGGGTCAGCACCGGGCCGAACACGTTCAGCGCCTCGGCCAGCCGGGCCGGGGCAGCGGGGGAGCCAACGTAGGTGATGTTGGTGATGCTCGACAGGTCGCCCGAGGCGAGGGCGAGGTCGACGACGGCGCCGCTGGAGTTGCACACCGGCAGCGTCGCGAGATACACGAGGGGTTCCGGCGACTTGAACTCCCCCCGGCGACCGGCCTCCAGGTGCAGGGCGCGCACGCGGTAGGGCATCGCGACGGCTTTCGGCCTGCCGCTGGTGCCGCTGGTGCAGATCACGACGGCGGGCTGGTCCGGGTCGACCTGGACGGTGTCGAGGTCGAAGGCGTCCGGGTCTCCCGAGGAGAGGTCCAGGACGTCGGGGCCGAGCAGGCCGAGTGCGGCGAGCCGTGGTGGCTCGGGCAACTTGCCGCACAGTTCGCGGCCGGCGTCGGCGTTCTCCTCGTCGACCGCGAGCAGGGTGGCTCCGGTTCGGCCGAGGATCTCCCGCCGGGCGTCGGCGGCCAGCTGGTCGGTGGGGTCGACCGCGTTCGTGGAGTGCAGGTGGACCACGGTGGCACCAGCGAGGTTGGCCGCGTAGCGCAGGATGATCGTCGCCGGGCTGTTCGTGACGGTCAGCACCGCGACGACCGGCGCCGGGTCTCCGGCGAACTGCCGGCGCAGAACGTCCGCCGCCGTGAGCACCGTCTCGCGGAACTGCCGCGCGGTGAGCTGGTCGTCCTTGCGCCACAGGCAGATCCGGCCGGGCGCGGCCGCCAGTCCGGCCAGCATCCGGCAGACGTAGTGGTCGTGCGACGCCGCGCGCAGCCGGGCGGCCAGTCCCCGCTTGAGCACCTTGCCGCTCGTCCTGAGGGGGAGCTCATCGGTGAAGTCGATCCGCCTCGGGTACTTGTGGCTCGCGAGCTCGTCGCGTCCGTGGGCGAGGAGCTCCACGGCGAGCTTGTCGTCGCCCGGGCTCCCGGCTGCCGGCACCACGACCGCGCAGACCTCCTCGCCGAGCTGGGCATCCGGCAGGCCGATCACCGCGACCTGCGCGACGGCCGGGTGCCGTAGCAGCACTTCTTCGACTTCTCGGGGATAGATGTTGTAGCCGCCGCGGATGATCACGTCCTTCTCGGTATGCCCGACCTCACTTGGCGGCTCGTGGGAGTGCTGTGGGCGTACTTCGACCTGCGCAAGTCGTTCGGCGTGTGGGAGGAGATGTTGGCGGAGGGCCTAGCGAGCGCCCGTCGATGCCACGACCAGCTCGGCACCGCACTGATGCTGCTCGACCTCGGCACCGCCCGGCGCGACCAGGGCGCCTTCACCGCCGCGGTGGCGTTGTTCGACCAGGCGCACGCCGCCTTCGAACACGTCGGCGACTTGTGGGGAGTCAGCTCGTCGCTCACCCGGCTCGGCGACGCCTACCGCGACATGCGCAGCTACGACAAGTCCGTGCGGTTCTCGGAACGTGCGCTCGCGGCTTGGCGCGTGACCGGCGACCGCGGCGGCGAAGCGTGGACACTGAGCAACCTCGGTCTGGTCTACCGCGACCTGAGGCGTGACCGGGACGCACTGGACGCGTTCCGGCGGTGTCGCGAGCTCTTCGAGGAACTCGGCGACGTGCGCGGTGTCGGCTCCGCGCTGCGCAACGAGGGGGGTGGTGCAGCGCGTGCTCGGGGATCTCGCCTCGTCCCGCCGCAGCCTCGAACAAGCGCTGGCCGTCCAGCGCGCTGCCGGCGATCACTGGAACGAAGCCTGCACGTTGGAAGGGCTGGGCGAGAGGGTGCGCGACCTGGGCGAGGATCCACGGGAAGCGTGGGCTTCCGCCTTGGCGATTTTCGAAGGTCTGCGCGACCGTCGGGCACCACGAGTTCGGGCGTTGCTGGAGGGCGTGGAGTGACCGCGCTGTAACAGCGGATGTCGTGCCGTGCGACAAGCCTCGGCAGTCGTCCGGCCGGCGAGGTGGTGATGAGTTGGATCAAGCAGGCGAACGGCTGTTCCAGCGTCGTGTGACGGGTGACGGGAGCTGACATGGCACTGGTGTACGTCCACGGCATCGGAAACCGCCCCGGCCGCAGCTATGACGAAGCTGCGCACCGCCGGGAAGTGTTGTTCCGCACCGTGCTGTTGCCCGCCGCCGGGCTCACCGGGGCGCCAGTCGTCATGCCGTGCTGGGGTGGTCTGACCCGGCCGCCGCGCTGGGGCCTGGCGTCCTTGCCGCACAAGGGCACCGAGCGGCTCGGGCCGGACGCTGACGAGCGCGACGCCCTGGTGGAGCAGGCACCGTCGCTGCTGATCATCGCGCGGCAGTCGGTGTCCGACGCGCTCGACGCCCTGTACACGATGATCGATGCACAGTACCGGCAGGAGAACCTGTTGGCGCAGGCCCAAGACTTCGTGCGCTACATCGGGCTGCGCGAGAGTCTCTACCCTCATGTGCCGGAGAACGTGCGGTATCCGTGGCTGAACGAGGTGCGCACCGACATCGAGTTCGTGGACCGCCTGGTCGCGGAGGTCTGGCCGCCCGAGGGGGAGACGCTCGGCGCCGGCAGTCCGATTCGCGACCTGCTCGTCTCCGCCGCCCGCCGGTTCAACCCCACGCCTCTGGTCGTCGGTGCCGGCCGGCGCTTGGTGAGTGCGAACACCGCGCTGCTCCTCGCTGACGTGCTGCAGTACACGGCGTTGCGCGGCACCCGCGACGAGCCCGGCGAGGTGATCTCGTTGGTGGGCAAGGCGATCGAGGAGGCCGCGGCACCGCGGATCGTGCTCGCGCACAGCATGGGCGGGAACATCGTCTACGACTTGCTCAGTCACTACCGTCCAGACCTGCGCGTGGACGTGTTCGTGACGGTGGGCTCGCAGGTCGGGTTGTTCGAGGAGCTGAGCCTGTTCCGGGAGAGTTCCACCGACCCGGAGGCCGGGAAAGTTCCGCTGCCGCCCGGAATCGGCAAGTGGGTCAACGTCGTGGATCTGGCCGACCCGCTGTCGTTCCGCGTCGCTCCGATCTTCGCGGGCGCCGATGACTACGGTTACCCGTCGCGCGCCACGTGGGCGCACACGGCGTATCTGAAGCAGCCGAATTTCCACGCCCGGATCGGCAGGCGTATCGCGGAAGCCCTCGCATGACCACCGTCTTCGAAAGCGACGGCCAGCCTGATTCATGCCATCTTGAATGGAATCGCCGTGGTCGAAACAACGTGCCGTCCCGTCCGCCAGAAAGTTGTAACGCGGCGTCCGGCAGGGCGATAAACCGGCTGATTAGAACGCCACCATGACGGTAGGCCGGAGGATTCTCGACCATGCGCAGAGATCTGCGGGTATGAGTCATGCGCGTCTCGCGGCTGGTCTCGATGGGCTGGGTCAGGAGGATTTGGCCGAAGGTCGCTCGCCGACGTCTCACGGCCGCGTTGACGGTCGGTGTTCTGGTCGCCGGACTGGTGATCGTCGGATTGACCCACGTCATTCCGCCGATCCGGCCGCGAATGCTGCCGGGAACCGCGTGGCTGCCTTCGACGGCGATCGGGATGTTGACGCTCGTGGACGGCGTTTCCGCGCGGGTTGCCACGAACGTCGAGGTTTCCGGCCCCGCAGGTGACTTCATCGCAGTGCAGTCCGCGCACAGCGGATATGCGGTCGACGCGGCTTCCGGGTACATCGTCGGAATCGACGGGGGAACGCTGGCGAAGTCGTCGATCAGGCCGATGGCGGACGGCGTCGGGAAGTTGGCGGTGCACCTCACCTCGGGCGGGTTGCTCGTGGCGAGCCGGGAACGGGGTCTTGTCCAAGCGGTGAGCCTCGACAGCAGCACGAGAATCGGGTCACCGATGAGCCTGCCGGCGCCGGTCGCGGCTTTGGCGGGTGGCGACAACATGCTTTGGGCTGCGGACGGATCCGGCACGCTCATCTCGTACGACATCTCGTCCGGGACGCCGAACCGCGCGGTTCACCAGAACACCTACCCGGCTGACGCGAAGATCGAACTCGCTTTCTCCGGTGCGCATCCGGTGCTCGTTGACCGGACACATCAGAGCGCGACGGTGTTGAGTCCGGTGTCCGGCGAGGTGGTGAGATCAAACCCCGTCCAGATCGGCGATCGCGATCTTGTCAGCGGATCGCCCGACGACCTGCGACTGCTCGTCGTGCAACGGGCCAGTGGCACGATGGCGATTTGCCCGCTCACCGCCGATTCCTGCACCGCGCGCGTCGTTCTCGGCAAGCCGGACGCCGATTCAGGACCTCCGGTCGAGTCGCTCGATCACGCTTTCGTGCCAGACCACACCAGTGGAACGGTCCACGTCGTCGATCTGTCGAACAGCACGGTCATCGACACCGCGCGCCTCTTCGACGACGACAGACGTTTCGAATTGTCCGTGCACGACGACATCGTGTACTTCAACGATCCGCGCAGTGAGAAAGCCGGCGTGATCGACGTCGCGGGGCGCATCAGGCGCATCAACAAGTACGACCCGACGAAGCCGCCGACCGCGTCGCCGACCACCAGCGCGACGGTCACGAACACCAGCCGGACCACGATCAGCCCGACCCCGTCACCGAGCCCAGCCACCAACAGGGAGAGCGTCAGCCGCGGCACCGGCCCAGGGGGCATCTCCGGTTCCGAGCCCGCCCCCGTCGGGCAGCCCACGGCCGGCCCGCCGCGCATCGTCAAGATCACCACTTCGCCCGAGGCCCCGGAGGTGGGGCAGGAGGTCACGTTCACCGCGGAGGTGGCCGGCGCGGCTCCCGACTCGTGGGGGTGGACGGTCCGCCGCCCCGGCGGGGAGGTCGAGAGCACCGCGTCGACCGCGACCTTCAAGCACGTCTTCGGGTCCGCGGCGAAGTACGACGTAGGGCTGACGGTCACCACCGGTGGCTTTCAGGACACGCAGAACCGGGCGCTCGTCGTGGTCACGCCATCGCCTGCCGTGCGGTGTGGCGACATCGTCACCGCGGACGTCAAGCTCAACGTCGATCTGCACTGCACCGGGCCGGGACTCATCGTCAAAGGCAACGACATCGTCATCAATCTCAACGGCCACACCATCGCCGGCTCGGACACGGACGTCGGCATCGACGTTCGCGACCAGCTCAACATCACCGTGCGGAACGGCACGATCGAACATTTCAACAAAGGTCTGCAACTCCTGCACGTGATCGATGTCGAGTTGATCGCCCTGACGATCGCTGACAGTGCCGGGGACGGCGTGTACACGAACGATCTCACCGACACCATCAAAGTCACGAACTGCCGACTGGTTCGCGCGGGGATTCTGATCAGGACCTCGTCCAACCTGACCGTGACCGACACCGAGTTCAGAAACTCCAGCCTCGGCCTCGACGGCAGGAGCACTCCGGTCGTCTCGGGATCGACCTTCATCGACTCCAACCTCTCGTATCACACCAACGCGAACAACGGATCGCTGACAGGCAGCAAGTTCATCCGGGCTCAGATCTTCATGCGCGAAGCGGATGCGCTGATGATGACCGGAAACACGCTCGAAGCCAGCACCATGTTGATCCTCAACGCCTGCCGTAACGTCACCGTGACCAAGAACCGCTTCAGCAACGGTGATCGAGCCATATCTTTTAACCAGCCCGAGTCGACGACCGGCGTGCGGATAACTGAGAACACTTTCACGGGAAATCAGATAGGCGTGGACGCCTCCGCCAGGCTCACCGGGTTCGACGACGGGATGACCATTTCCGGGAACACGTTCACGGATAATGCGGTCGCCGGAATCTCGCTCGAATCGTCGGTGGTGGGCACCGGCGCCTTCGCGCGGATCGAGGGCAACACGCTGGAGTCGAACGGCAAGCGGTCCGGCGGGCGAATCGACAGCGCCGGTAACAGCATCAACGACGGGATTCACATCAACTCCCCGCCCGGCAGCCCGGTCGAGATAACCGGAAACATCACGAGAGGGAACGCCGACTTCGGCATCGAGGCCATTCCCGGCACGGTGACGGACGGCGGCGGGAACACCTCGTCCGGTAATCCTTCCGGCTGCCGCGGCGTCACTTGTTCATAGCCACCATCGTCACAACGCGGGGAGTTCCCGATGTCGAACCCGATGCCGAGGTTTCGCGACCGCTTCCAGGACTTGCAGGACAACGTCGAGCGGTTCATCCGCGGCAAACCCGACGTGGTCCAGCTGGCGCTGACGTGCCTGTTCGCCGGAGGACATCTGCTCATCGAGGACGTCCCGGGCGTGGCCAAGACCTCGCTGGCCAAGGCGATCGCCGAGTCGATCCGCGGCACGTTCCGCCGGATCCAGTTCACCCCCGATCTCCTGCCGTCCGACGTGACCGGCGTGGACATGTACAACCAGCGCGAAGGGAAGTTCGAGTTCAGGCCAGGCCCGGCCTTCACGAACGTCCTGCTGGGCGACGAGATCAACCGCGCGTCGCCGAAGACGCAGTCCGCGCTGCTGCAGATCATGGCCGAGAACGAGGTGACGGTCGGCCTGACGACGCACCCCGCGCACAAGCCGTTCTTCTGCGTCGCGACCCAGAACCCGATCGAGCACCAGGGCACGTACATGTTGCCCGAGGCCCAGCTCGACCGCTTCCTGATGAGGCTCGCCGTCGGGTATCCCGACCACGCCGCGGAGATGGAGGTCGTGGCCCAGGGCGTTGCCGGCACTCAGCCCAGCGCAGTTGGTGAGGTGATGGACGTCGCCGAACTGGCCGAGCTGATGGGCGTCGCCCGGCGGGTCCAGGCGTCCCCGGCTCTCACGAGCTACCTCGTCGACATCGCCGAGGTTTCCCGCGGCCACAAGAGCGTGCGTCTCGGTATCAGCCCGCGCGGTGTCATCGCTCTTGCCGTGGCCGCACAGGTGGTCGCCGCGTCGAACGGGCGTCAGTACGCGACGCCGGACGACGTCCACCGGGTGGCGGTTCCCGTGCTGGCGCACCGGATTCTGGTGAAGCAGGAAGCCAAAATGGACGGTCAGTCCGCAGCCGGTCTCGTCGAGTCGTTCCTCGAGTCCGTCACCGTTCCCCGCCGGGCATAGGCGGGATGCGCATGAAGCCGACTCGAACAGGCTGGATCGTCCTCATCGCGGCGGTGACCCTCCTCGTCCCCGGCATCGTCGCCGACTACCCGGAGCTCGTCGCGCTCGGCCTGTCCGCGACGGCGCTGGTCGCGTTCGCCTGGGCTCGGGTCCTGACCCGGCCGCGGATCCGGGCGCAGCGGTCGATCACCCCGAGCCGGGTGCCGGAGGGCGAGCCGATCACGTGCGAGCTCGAGGTGTGGAACGAGAGCGGTCGCACCAGCCCGGAGTTCGAGCTGACCGAGCTGGTCGCGGACCGGCCGCAGCGGTTCCACCTGGGGCGGCTCGTGGCGCACGGGTACCTTCGCTACGAGTACGAGATAGCGACCCAGTCACGCGGCGTCTACGTGCTGCCGCCGCCTTCGATCGACCGGCTGGACCCGGCCCGGCTGGTGCGGCGCGTCCAGCACATCGGTCCGGCCGAGCGGTACTTCGTGCACCCGCGGCACCAGGGTCTCGCCCTGTTCGGAGCCGGCGGGCTGCGCGACATCGACGGCGAGGCGACGTCGGCGCAACGGGACGGCGTCGCCTTTTACAGCCTGCGCGAATACGTGCCCGGCGACGACCGGCGGCTGATCCACTGGCCCTCGACGGCGCGGATGGGCCAGTTGATGGTGCGGCACAACACCATGCCCGACGAGTCGGGTTACCTCGTGGTCCTCGACACTCTCGCCGGCCGCTACATGGAGGTGAGCTTCGAGGAAGCGGTTCGCGTCGCGGCGTCGTTCTGCGTCGCGGCCGTCCGGTCTGGAGCGTCGCTCTGGCTGACGACGACCGACGGCCAGATCCCGCCCGATTCGCACGGCACGCTCGGCGCGACTGAGATGGACGCGCTCGACTTCCTCGCCGGTGTCGGCCGCGGCAGGCATGACGTCTCGTGGAAACAGGCGCTCGCCCGCGAAGACCCGGTCGCCGGTGTGGTCGTGGTGACCGGGCGGCTCGATGCCGACGAGCTGGCGGCGCTCACGGGTACCGCTGTTGAGACCCGGACCACGGCCGTGATCCAGCTCCACGACGATCACGCCGCGTCGATCAGCGCGCCGTCCGCCAACGTGATCTCGTTCGTCGCGCCCAGCAGCGCCGAGTTCGTCGAGCAGTGGAACGGACGGCCGCAATGACGCGAATGGTTCAGGTGGTCGTGTGCGTGCTGGCCGTGGCGATGTCGGATCTGTTGTACCTCAGCTTCTTCGACACGACGGCGTTCGTTCCCGCTGCGGGAGCAACAGTCCTCGTGGCGGCTGGCGCGGCTTGCCTGGTGCACAAGAGGTCGCTCGCACTCCGCCTCGGCGCGGCCTGTCTCGGGTTCGTGGTCACGGCGGTGCCCGCTGCTCTCCGCCCGACCTTCGACGGCTGGCGCCCGACCACCAGGACCGTCTCGGAGCTCGGCTGGGGTGTCGTCGGCGGGTGGGCGAGGATGCTCTCGGTCGGGCTGCCGTCACCGGTCGACGACGAGATCCTGGTCGGCCTGCTGTTCGTCACGTGGATCGCGACCTTCAGCGCCGTGATAATGGTGCTGTGCACGAAGTCTGTGCTCGCGCCGCTCCTCCCGCCGATGCTGTCGTTCGTGCTCGGTCTGCTCATGGTCGCCAGCCGACAGCAGGTGCACTGGTACGAGACAGCCGGTCTGGGCGGGCTGTTGATCACGCTGCTCTTGTTACGGTCCACCAAGACCACCCGCGCACGAGGCGTCTACGCAACTGTCGCGCTGGTGCTGTCGGCCACCTCGGTGGGCATCGCGATCGGCGTCACGGGTGTGCTCGCGGACGGTGCCGGGAGAGCCGACCCGAGGCCGCTCTACTCGGTGCCGCTGAAGAACCCCGAGGTGATCACGCCGCTGTCGACGGTCAAAGCCCAGCTGCTGGAAGAGCCGCGCCGGCGTCTGTTCAGCGCACGCGTCACCGACGCGGATGGGCTGATCGGCCTCCGGGTGGCCGCCCTGGACCGGTTCGACGGTGCGTTGTGGACCTCGCGGGAGGACTTCCTCGTCGCGGGGGAGCGGCTGGGGCGCGACAGGTCGCTCGGCCCGTCGCGGACCGTGCGGGCGACGATCACCGTCGACAGTCTGCCGAACACGTTCCTGCCCGTAGCTGGTTGGCCGGTGGAGACGCGTTTCGCCAGATCGGTCGGTTCGACGGGCTTCAGCCCCGCTTCGGGGTCGTTGATCGTCGAGGAACCTCTGCCGCGAGGAACCTCCTACGACGTCGTCGGCGAGTTCCAGTCCGCCCGCGACCTGAGCCGGGATGCCCGGCCGAGCACGACCGAGGCGGACCACGCCTACACGGACCTGCCACCGGGGCTGCCCGCACCGGTCGCATCGCTCGCGCACGCCCTCACGGACTCGGAACCGAGCCCAGTCGGCAAACTGGCCGCTTTGGAGAGCCATCTCCGCGGGCTGCCTTACAACGTCGAGGCCCCACCGGGACATTCCTACGCCGCGATCAACAAGCTCCTCACCGCGCCCCAGACCCACGACGACGAGGGTGACGCCGAACAGCACGTCGCCGCATTCGCGGTGATGGCGCGGTCTCTGGGCTTCCCGACCCGGATCGCGGTCGGCTACCGGGTGCGTCCGGAGGTCACGACCCGGGACGCACACGCCTGGGCCGAGATCCACTTCGAGGGCCACGGTTGGGTCGCGTACGACCCAACCGACCCCGATCGCTTGCAGCGCAGCACACCCGACCAGCCGGTGGTGGTGCCCACACCCAGCCCGAACCCCGAAAGTGGGCACAACCAGGCGGTCCCGACCACGACCGCTCCGCCGACGCCTCCGCCTCCGCCGCTTCCGTCCGATGACCGCTTCTGGCTGGTGCTGGTCGTGCTCGCCGCCGTCGTGCTGCTGTCCGTCCTGGTGATACCCGCGGAGAAGCTCCGTCGCCGGTGGGTGCGACGACGAGCGCGCACCGGGCCGGCTCTCGTCACCGGTGCATGGGAGGAGGCCGTCGACCGGCTCGTGGAGCGCAAGCTGCCCTTCGTGCTGTCACGGACACCTCGGCAGGTGGCCGGGAACGCCGTCGAGACGCTCGGTGAACCCGCCATCAGCGTCGTAGCGCTGGCCGAGACCACCACCACGGCGATCTTCGGTCCGGAGTTCCTCGGTGACTGCGAACCCGGACAGGCCTGGCTGCTGGAGCGGTCACTGCGCCGCGACCTCTACCCAGGCTGGCGGCGGCTATGGCGGCTGCGGGCCTGGTTCGACCCGGTCCCGCTCTATGTGAGGCGCGCCGAGAAGAGGCGGCAACGAACGTGACCATCCGATTCCGCCTCCCCAGGCGAGCCTCCAGGCGAACAACGGCCACGGCCGCGGGGGCTGCCGCGGCCGGGCTGCTATTGCTGGCCGGTCTGCACCACGTGGTCCCGCCGATCCGGCCGCACATGCTCGCCGGATCGGCCTGGTTGACTTCACGGGCCATCGGAGCGCTCACGCTGGTGGACGGTGTGTCTGCGCGCGTGTCCGCGACCGTTCGGGTCTCCCATCCCGACGGGCACTTAGGGAGTGCGCAGTCCATGAGGACCGGTTACGCGATCGACAGCGACAGCGGCTACGTCATCGGGATCGACGGTGGCACCTTGGCCAAGCGGTCGGTGAAACCGTTGGCGGACAGCCAGAAGGCCTTCAACGTGCACCCGACCTCGTCGGCCTTGTTCGTGGTCGAACACGGGAACCGCGTCGTGCAGGCCGTGCACCCGGACGACATCAGCACGTTCGGCGCCCCGATGGAGTTGCCCGCATCGGGGAGTCGAAGTGCCGGGCGGAGACGACCTCGGGGGCGACGCGCTGGTCGTAGAAC
>NZ_JBEXPJ010000057.1:0-46104 GCF_040611995.1 Lentzea sp. NPDC006480 | reverse complement strand
GGGCCCCCGGGCGCCGGGGGGGCCCCCCGAAACCCCCACCCGGACGGGGCCCCCCCCCGCGTGACTTTTCAGCTGCGGACAAGTGTTCTATTGTCTTAGTTCAATAGAACAATCTGGGGAGCGTGTGTGGTCGAGTTCCACGTCGACCGTGGCAGCGGTCTTCCCGCGTACCTGCAGCTGGGGCGGCAGGTCAGGGAGGCCATGAGGCTCGGCTGGCTGCAGCCGGGTGATCGGCTGCCGACGGTCCGCGATGTCGTCGCCACCAGCGGCGTGAACGCGAACACCGTGCTCAAGGCCTACCGCGAGCTCGAGCTCGCCGGCCTCGTCGAGGCCCGTCAGGGCTCCGGCACCTTCGTCAAGGCGTCCCTGGGGTCCGCCGCCCCCGAGGACCTCGGCCCGTTGCGCACCACACTCGCCGCATGGGTCGCGGAGGCACGCTCCGCCGGGTTGGAGGACGAGGACATCTACGCGCTGTTGCGCGAGGTGCTGAGTGGGGGAGAGCAATGAGCGTGGTCGCGGCCGAAGTGTCGAAGTGGGCGGTGCGGGACGTCTCCTTCGAGCTGCCGCCGGGCAGCGTCACGGCACTCGTCGGAGCCAACGGCTCCGGCAAGTCGACGTTGCTGAACGTGCTGGCCGGGCACCTGCCGCCGGAGAACGGGCACGCGTCGATCGCGGGCCGCGTGGCGTACGTGCCGCAGCACAAGCCGATGTACCGGAACTTCAAGGTGGCCGACGTCCTGCAGTTCGGCCGCCGCATGAACGCCGTCTGGGACAACGAGCGCGCCGACGGGTGGCTCACCCGGTTCAAGGTCCCGCGCAGGCTGCAGATCGGCGACCTGTCCGGTGGCCAGCGCACGCACGTGACGCTGGCGCTGGCCCTGGGTGCCAAGCCGGACGTGCTGATGCTCGACGAGCCGCTGTCCGAACTCGACCCGCTCGCCCGCCGCAAGGTCATGCGGGAGCTGCTGACCGAGGTCACGGACAACGGCATGACGCTGATCTTCTCGACGCACGTCGTCGCGGAGATCGGCGGTGTGGCGGACAGGTTGCTGCTGCTCGGAGACGGCCGCCTGCTCGTGGACGGAGAGACGGACGAGCTGCTCGAACAGCACGTTCTCTACACGGGTCCGCGCGAGGAGACCTCACCCGTGGAGGGGCCCGTGGTGCTCGCGAAGCACAGCAAGTCGCAGTCGCAGTACCTCGTGCGCTCCGGCGGCACGCAGATCGACGAGCCCTGGACCGCCCGGTACGTGACGCTGGAGGAGCTGGTCGTGGCCCACCTGGAGCGTGCGGCATGAGCGCATTTCTCTGGCTGACCTGGCGTCAGCACCGCTGGTCGATCGCCGGCGCCGCACTGCTCGCCCTGTTCGCCGCCTACGCGCTGCTCCGGGCGGAGGCGTGGGCCGCGGCGGGGTATGACTCGATGCCCATGGCCGGCTTCTACGGCCTGATGGTGCAGCTGATCTTCGGCGGCATGATCGGCGTGTTCTGGGGCGCTCCGCTGATCTCCCGCGAGCTGGAGGAACGCACCTACTTCGTGGCGTGGGGCCAGGACGTCACGCCGGTGGACTGGTTGCGCGGCAAGGCGATCGTGCTCGGCGTGCTGGCGGCTGTACTCGGCGTGGTCGTCGGGCTCGGTGACGGCCACGTGGGTTCGCAGCTGGCGTGGTCCGCCTTCGAATCGCACCCGGTCGTGCAGATGGGTTACGCGCTGTTCGGGCTCGCTCTGGGCGTGTTCATCGGTTTGCTCACCAGGCATGTGGTGGCGGCGATCGCGGCGACGCTGGTCGTCTACACGTTCTCCCGCATGCTGCTGTCGGTGCTTCTGCGCGACCACTACCTGCCGGTGGCCCGCGTGATCTCCCGCTGGGAGAACACCCCGGACATCCCCAGGGGCGCTCTGGAGCTCGGCGGCGGCTTCGTCGGCAAGGACCTGAGTCCGGTGTCGGTGTCGGACGCGTGCGAGAAGCACGTGAACCTGAACACCTGCATGCGCAACACGGGCAGTGCGGTCGGCACCTACGTCGACTACCAGCCGGTTGAGCGGATCACGGCGTTCCGGTTCATCGAGTTCGGCGTGTTCGCGCTGCTCACCGGCGTGCTGTTCTACCTGACGTTCCGGTTGCTGCGACGCGGCGGCGGGTGGAAGCCGTCCCGGTCCCACCGCCGCATCTCCTCCGTCACCGAGCCGGTTCAGAGCACGCCGGCCGTCGCCGCGGCCCAGGCAGAGGGGTAGCGCGGCCGGAAGCCGAGCTCCTTCTGAGCGCGGTTCGTCGACGCGATCCCGTGCCACGGGTCGAACTCCTGCTGAACGGTCTCACTGGGGGTGAGGCCGTTCAGCAGGTGCAGCTCGACGGCCGTGGCAGGGCTGTCGTCCGCGACGTTGAAGATCCCGCCCGCACCGGTGTCGAGGACCTTCCCGATCGCCTGCGCGACATCGGCGTGGTGCACGAGGTGCAGCCGCTGGTGGCCGGGCCAGTTCGAGGCCCAGCGCATCGCTTCCTCCAGGTGCGGGTCGCCGTCGCCGTAGACGAAGGCCAGCCGCAGGACCGTGGCCTCCCTGGTGTCCAGCACCGCCCGCTCGCCGAGCGCCTTGGTGCGGGCGTACTCGCCGAACTCCGGGCCGGGGTTCGCCGGGTCGTCCTCGGTCGCGGGCCTGCCCAGACCGCCTGGGTAGACCAGCGTCGTGCTGATGTGGATGAACAACGGCACCTTCGCGCTGGCCTCGGCGAGTGCTCGCGTGCCGTGCACGTTCACGGCCTCGTGGTCGGTGCTCGTGCGGAGGGCGGCGGCAACGTGCACCACGGCGTCCACGTCGGTCACGAGCTCCTCGACCGCCTCGGTGTCCGCGAGCCGGTGTTTCAGCGTGCGCACGTCGTGACCTTGCTCCTGCAACCTGGGAAGAAGCCTGCTGCCGACCCGTCCGGTCGACCCCGTCATCGCGATCTTCATGTGTCCCAGCGTGTTCTGGTCCTGGTGACGCAGCCAGGGACGATCGATACCTGGTTACGGTGGAGGCATGCGTGAACTGGCGGGCTTCCTGCGCAGCCGCCGCGAGCGGATGGCGCCGATCGGGGACGGGCGGCGCCGCACTCCTGGCCGTCGCCGGGAGGAGATCGCGGCCGCGGCGGGCGTGTCGATCGACTACTACACACGCCTCGAACAGGCCCGTGGACCGCATCCGTCCGTGTCGGTGCTGCACTGCATCGCACGCGCGTTGGAGCTCAACGCCGACGAGCGCGCGCACCTGTTCCGTCTGGCCGGCGAAGCGGTGCCGGAGGAGCCCGCGTCGCGTGACGTGCGGCCCGGCGTCCAGCTGCTCCTCGACCGGCTGCGCGACGACATCGCGTTCGTGATGACCGACCTCGGCGACGTGCTCGCGTGGACTCCGCGCGCCTCTCTGGTGCACCCGAGCCTGCGTCCCGGCCTGAACCTGCTGAGGGCGTTCTTCCTGACCGAGTCCGACCGGATTCCGGAGGAAGATCGAGAGGACACCGCCCGCGCACATGTTGCTGATTTGAGAGCCACGATCGCCCGGCGCCCGGCCGCGCAGCCGTTGGTCGACGAGCTGATGGCGAGCCCGCTGTTCGCGCGGCTGTGGGCGGAGCACGACGTGGCGGTGCGCCGGTCGGACCGCAAGCGGATCCGGCACCCCGTTGCCGGCCTGCTGGAGTTCGACTGCGAGGTGCTCGGCGCGCCCGAGCACGACCAGCGGCTGGTGATCCACACCGCGCCCGTGGGCAGCGTCACCGCGCGACGGCTGGCTCTGCTGGTGAGCGCGGAAGAAGCCGCAGGTAGGATGCCTGAACCGTGGACTCCCGTACCCGTCTCCCCGTCGTCGGCATGATCGGCGGCGGGCAGCTCGCCCGCATGACGCACCAGGCCGCGATCCCGCTCGGCCAGTCGCTTCGCGTGCTCGCCGTCTCCGAGAACGACCCCGCCGCTCTGGTCGCGCGGGACGTGGTGCTCGGCACGCACACCGACCTGGACGCGTTGCGCGCGTTCGCCAAGGGCTGCGAAGTCGTCACGTTCGACCACGAGCACGTGCCTTCCGAGCACCTGCGCACGCTGGTCGCCGAGGGCGTGAAGGTGCATCCGGGTCCGGACGCGCTGCAGTACGCGCAGGACAAGCTCAAGATGCGGGTGCGGCTGGCCGAGCTGGGCCTGCCGGTGCCGCCGTTCGCCGAGGTCCACGAGGTTCGCGACGTCATGAAGTTCGGCGCGGCCCACGGCTGGCCGTGCGTGTTGAAGGCGATTCGCGGCGGCTACGACGGCCGTGGCGTGTGGATGCTGAACCAGCCGCACAGCGCTGAGCTGGTCGTCCCCGAGCTGCTGGAGGCCGGGACGCCGCTGATGGTCGAGCAGTGCGTGCCGATGCGCCGCGAGCTGGCGGCCGTGGTCGCGCGCTCACCGTTCGGGCAGGGCGCCGCGTGGCCGGTCGTCGAGACGGTGCAGTCGGACGGCATCTGCGTCGAGGTGCTGGCCCCTGCTCCCGCTCTGGACGGCGCTGCCGCCCAGGAGCTGGCGCTGAAGGTCGCCGACGCGCTGGGCGTAGTGGGTGTCCTGGCCGTCGAGCTGTTCGAGACGGCTGACGGGGTCGTGGTGAACGAGCTCGCGATGCGCCCGCACAACTCCGGCCACTGGTCGATCGAGGGCGCGCGCACCTCGCAGTTCGAACAGCATTTGAGGGCTGTGCTGGACTACCCGCTGGGCCGCACGGACCTGATGGCGCCCGCCGTGGTGATGGCGAACGTGCTGGGCGCGTCTGATGTTCCGGCGATGGGCCCTGACGAGCGCGTGCACCACCTCTTCGCGCGCTTCCCCGACGCGCACGTGCACCTCTACGGCAAAGAGGAACGGCCGGGCCGCAAGATCGGGCACGTGACGTTCCTCGGCAACGACATGGCTTCGGTGCGTTCGCGCGCTCGCTTGGCGGCGGACTGGTTGTCCACCGGCGTTTGGTCTGACGGATACGACATTCACGGGAGTGCGGAGTGACGCAGGTTGGCGTGATCATGGGCAGCGACTCGGACTGGCCGGTGATGAAGGCGGCCACCGAGGCGCTCGCCGAGTTCGACGTCTCGTTCGAGGTGAGCGTCGTCTCCGCGCACCGCACCCCGCAGCGCATGCTCGACTACGCGACCTCGGCTGCTTCACGTGGTCTGAAGGTGATCATCGCCGGTGCGGGTGGCGCTGCTCACCTTCCTGGCATGGTCGCCTCCGCCACCGTGCTCCCGGTCATCGGCGTGCCCGTGCCGCTGAAGTACCTCGACGGCATGGACTCCCTGCTCTCGATCGTGCAGATGCCCGCGGGCGTTCCGGTGGCGACCGTGTCCGTTGGTGGCGCTCGCAACGCGGGTCTGCTGGCCGTTCGGATGCTCGCTTCTTCGGATGTGGAGTTGCAGGAGCGCATGGCTCGTTTCCAGGCGGAACTCGAGCAGCTCGTACTAGACAAGGACGCGGCGCTGCAGAAGTCCCTCTGAGTGCTCAACAGCACACCAGCGTCCGTAGTGAACGGGCGCTAACATCGTGCCGAGTACTCGCTACCGGGAGGTAACAAAGGTGAACCCGAGCTTCGGCACCTACCAGCTCGCCGAGGAGCACGAGGCGCTGCGAGAGGCCGTCCGCTCGCTCGCCGAGAAGGAGATCAAGCCGTTCGCGGCCGAGGTCGACGAGAACGAGCGCTTCCCGGTAGAGGCCCACAACGCCCTGGTCAAGGCGGGCTTCGCGGCCGTCCACGTCCCCGAGTCGTACGACGGCCAGGGCGCGGACTCGGTCGCCACCTGCATCGTCATCGAGGAAGTGGCCCGCGTCTGCGCCTCTTCGTCGTTGATCCCCGCCGTCAACAAGCTCGGCACGATGCCGATCCTGCTGTCGGCCTCCGACGAGCTCAAGCAGCTCGTCATGCCGTCCATCGCCTCGGGCGAGGCCATGGCTTCCTACGCGTTGTCCGAGCGCGAGGCAGGCTCCGACACGGCCTCGATGCGCACGCGTGCCCTGCTGGACGGCGACCACTGGGTGCTCAACGGCACCAAGTGCTGGATCACGAACGCCGGCGAGTCCACCTGGTACACGGTCATGGCCGTGACGGACCCCAAGGCGCCCAAGAAGTCCCAGGGCATCTCCGCGTTCGTCGTGCACAAGGACGACCCGGGCTTCTCCGTCGGCCCCAAGGAGCGCAAGCTCGGCATCAAGGGCTCGCCGACCCGCGAGATCTACTTCGAGAACTGCACCATCCCCGCTTCCCGGATCATCGGTGAGCCGGGCACGGGCCTGAAGACGGCTTTGAAGACGCTGGACCACACGCGTCCGACGATCGGCGCGCAGGCCGTGGGCATCGCGCAGGGTGCGTTGGAAGCCGCCGTCGCGTACGTCAAGGACCGCAAGCAGTTCGGCAAGTCCATTTCGGACTTCCAGGGCGTCCAGTTCATGCTCGCCGACATGGCCATGAAGATCGAGGCCGCCCGCCACATGGTCTACGTCGCCGCCGCCAAGGCCGAGCGCGGCGAGCCGAACATCGGCTTCATCACCGCCGCCGCCAAGTGCTTCGCCTCGGACGTGGCCATGGAGGTCACCACCGACGCGGTGCAGCTGTTCGGTGGCGCGGGCTACACGCGTGACTTCCCGGTCGAGCGGATGATGCGCGACGCCAAGATCACGCAGATCTACGAGGGCACGAACCAGGTCCAGCGCGTCGTCATGTCGCGCGCCGTCCTCAACGGCTGACGATCGCTCGTTTGTGAGCTGGGTAACATCGACTGGTGGCCACGCGATGACCTCGCGTGGTCACCACGATGCGCTCAGCCCGCACTGCGTCTCACCGGGCATTCCGCTTTGCCAAGGAATATCGCTGGACGTTCCTCGGTCTGGCCGTGGTGGTCGTCGGCGTCGCGTCGATGTTCATGGTCATCCCGGCCGGCGTCCTCTGGGTGGAAGCGGCGTTCTCCGTGCTGCTGATCGCGCTGGAGGTGCACAAGAACGTGCGTGAGGCCAGGAAGACCGAGTTCCTGCCGAGGTCGAACGACGATTTCGAAGACGTGGTCCAGCGGCTCGCGGGTGCCGACGGCTTCCGGGTGCTCGTGATGAGGACGGGCACGTTCGTCCACGATCGGCGCACCAGCGAGCGGATGCGGTCGCCGGAGCAGCACGTGCGGATGGCTGACCTTCCCTACGTCGTCCCGCCCCAGTTGCAGCCTCACGCGACCAAGTTCCTCAAGTACGTGCTGGCGAACCACTCGCACAGGTTCAACGGTCCGTGCCTCGGCTGGAACACCAACTTCACCGGGCAGGCGTGGGCCAGCGGGGACGTCGAGGTCGTCGAAGGTGACCACTTCCGGTTCGTGCAGTCCGATGAGATGTCCACAAAGGACGTCGAGGTGGACCGCAGAATCCTTCCCGAGTTCGGCCGGGCGCTGTTCGTCCGCCGGGACGGTGTTCTTCGCGACTTCCGCGACAGCTGGCTCTTCAACCTCATCGGCGCGTCGACAGTGGCGATCACGAGCGATGGCAGGCTGGTCGGCACGATGCAGTCCGAGGCCAACATCTCAAGCCCGAAACTGCTGGCTCCGAGTGGTTCCGGTGGCGCGGAGCCGAAGGACTTCAGGGGCGAGCAGCGTTTGCCGCTGGCCCAGCTCGCGATCAACGCCGCGACCAGGGAGCTCACCGAGGAGACCGGTATCCGGCCGAGCGAGATGGTCCAGTCGTACCTGCTGGGGTTCGGGCGGTGGCTGGACATGGCGGGCCGCGGGGAGCTGCTGTGCGTCACGTTCCTGAACATCGACTCGCACGCGGTGCGGCAGAAGCGGATCAGCCAGACCGAGAAGGCCTACACCGCTCGGGCGGACTCCCTGCGGTTCGCCCAGCCGGTCTCGCGGTGGGACCCGGCGAAGCCCGCGGAGATGCTGCCGACCGAGCACCGTGCCCGCATGTCGGTACCGCTCGGTGCCGCGCTCTGCCTTCTCGCCGAGGAAAGCGCTCGCACCGGTTCCGGTGTGCGCGAGCGCCTTCTTCAGCTGCCCATCGGTCCTTAGCGGGAACGTCAGGCGGCCACGCAGGTGCCGAACGCCTCGCCGATCGCCCCCTTGGCCCCCAACACGCACGGCGACTCCGGGGTGAGCGCCTTGTCCGAGAGCTGCTGGGCGAACGCGATGGCGACGTTCATCATCCGGGTCGGGCTGCCGCTGTCCACGGCCTCCTTCACCGCCTTGCCGCGGGCCTCCTCGGTCGTACAGCTCAGATCGGTGCCGAACTTGTCGACGCGCGGTAGCCACAGCGCCTTCGAGCCGGGCGGGCACGGGGCCACGAGCCAGTGTGTGCCGTCGGAGGCTTGGGCGAGTGGGGCGGAGAACACGACGAAGCCCACCATCAGAGCCAGAGCTGCGAGGAAACGTCCCATGAGCCTGAACGTAACCGCGAGCAGGGACCTCTACCGGGGGAACCGTGGTCACAAAAGGTGACTACGCTCCGTCCAGCTTTGCACGTACTTCAAGAGCGTCCTGGTGTCGCACGCCCTCCAGGATTTCCAAGGCTCGGCGCCAAGATGAGCGGGCAGAAGCCAACGAGCCCAATGCGGCCAGAGCGTCGCCGAGGCGGTCGTGCAGCGTCGCGATCGAGTGGCGGTCGCCGCCTTCTTCACGCAACGGCAGAGCTCGCTCGTACAACGAGACAGCCTCAGCAAACGAACCCAGGCGGTGGTGGGCGTAGCCGAGGCTGTCGAGCACGATGGCGATGCCCTGGGTGTCGCCGAGGCGCTCCATCACCTCCAGCGCCGCCGAACAGAACGGCACGGCCTCGGCAGCGCGGTCCATGGTGGCCAGCTTCTCGCCGAGGGCGTTCAGGGCGCGCGCCTCGGCGTATTCGTTGCCGCACAAGCGGTACAGCGTCAAAGCCCGCTCGTACTGGGTCAGTGAGTCAGTGTCCTTGCCGCGCCGCGACAGCAGCCACGCCAGGTTCATCCGAGCGTGCCCCTCGGAAATCTCGTCGCCCAGTGAGGAGAACATCGAGATCGCACGTTCGTAGTGGTAGTCGGCCAATGAACTGTCCATGTAGCCGTAGACGCCGGCGAGAGAACGGTGCGCCATTGCCTGCATCGACGAAGAATCCATGCGCACACCGGCTTCCAGGGCCGCGGTGTGCAACCGGATCGCCTCGTCCCACAGGCCGCGATAGTTGAAGAACGACGCCAGAGCGCGCGCCAGCTGCCACACGTGAATGTCCGAAGTGGACGACAGTGCCAGGGCTACCAGAACTTGGCGTTCGGCGTCGAACCACGACCAGGCCTGGCGGACCGAGGACAGGGCGACAGGAGGGGCGGAAGGTGAGCCCAAGGAGAACGGGCCTCGGTTGGGCTGCAACAACATCGCGGCGTCCCGAGCGGTGTGCAGGTAGTGGTCCAGCAAGCGGAAGCCACCATCGGAAGGAAGTTCGGACGCGTACTCGCGCACCAGGTCGTGCATCGCGTACCGGCCAGGCCCGGAGAGAAACAGCAACGAGGCCTCGACCAGTTCGTCCAGCACCGCGAGAACATCCGAACCCGCCAAAGCGGCTGCGGCCGGCGCGGCGAAGTCCGGGCCGGGATGCAGGCCCAGCAGGCCGAACAATCGACGAGCATCCGCCGACAACGCGCCCAAAGACCACGAGAAGACCGAGCGGACGTCAGCACGAGGGTCGTTGTCGGACAAGGAATCCAGGCCCGAGCAAACGGCGTCGGAACGAGCCGCGGCGATCGCCAGGGCAAGCGGCAGGCCGGCGCACACCGAAACGATGCCGGGCCGGGAACCAACCGAAACCCCACGACCATCGAGCAGCAGATCGGCCTCAACCGACGACAACACGTCCAGAGCCACCGGCACGGCACCCTCGACGGCAACGAGCCCGGTCAAGGCGACACGACTGGTGACCACGACCTGGCAGGAAGAAGATCCGGGCAGCAACGGACGAACGTGTTCGGCATCGCGAGCGTTGTCCAGCACGATCAACACCCGCTGGTCCGCCAGCAGACTGCGGAAACGCGCCGAACGAGCCGCAAGACCAGAGGGAATGGACGACGCGGGCACGCCCAGCGCGTCCAGAAAGCCGTGCAGCGCCTCCAGAGCAGTCATGGGCCCGAGCGGATCGAAGCCGCGCAGGTTCACGTACAGCTGCCCGTCGGGGAAACGAGCACGCATCCGGTGCGCCCACTCCACCGCCAAGGTCGTCTTGCCCACGCCCGCAACGCCGGACACCACCACGAGCGGACCGGAGAACGAGGACAACGAAGCTTCCCGCGCCACGAACGAAGCCAGCCGCAACGGCAGCTGGGCCGGCACCGAACGCGGCGGCTCGGCGCGCAACAACCGCCGATGCGCGTCTACCAGTTCAGGGCCTGGTGAGATGCCGAGCTCGTCGGCGAGCCGTCTTCGCACGGAGTCGAACACGGCGAAGGCCTCAGCCTGCAGGTTCGCGGCGGCCAGCACGCTGATCAACCGGGCGTGCAGCGGCTCGTGCAACGGGTTCTCCGCAGCCGAAGCGCGCAGCCAGGGCAACGCGTCCAGAGGCCGTCCCAGTGCGTAGGACAGCAGCCCGTCGATTCGTTCGGAAGCCAATGCGGTGGCCAAAGGATGCTCACGCAGTTCGTCCACATCGGCCAGGACCGGTCCACGCCACAACGACAACGCCTCGCCGAGCGAGTCGAGGTCCGCAGGGTCCCGCATCAGCTCCCGGAACAAGACCAGGTCGAGGCGCGACGAAGGCAGGCACAACCGATAACCACCCGGTATCAGCTCCAGCGGCACCATCGACCGCAGCCGCGACATGTGCACCTGCAACGACGACCCGACCAGGGCGGAAAGCTCCGAAACCTCAACGGGAACACCGGGCGACAGCGCCAACCGGCCGAGCAGCAACCGCCGTTTGCCACGCCCCACACCGGTTTCCATCTGTCCACGATGGATCGTCAACGGGCCGAGCACGGACAGCCGCACGGCGCTGTCGACAGCAACCGGCCGCAGCTCAAGGGAAGCGGCCGCGCGCAACTCGTCGGCCGACGCACCGGTCAGCCCCAGCGCGTTGATCAGCGCCCGCACGGACCGCGGGTGCGGCCGGCGGGACCGGCCCTGTTCCAGGTCGCGGACGGCGGCGACGCTCATGCCCGCGCGGTCGGCGAGCTCGCGCTGGCTCACCGACGCCTCGTGCCGTCTCAAGCGCAACAGCGAGTGGAAGGCGTCCACGCGCGGCACGGTAGTACGGGTTTGCTACGGGCAAGGGGCGTTTCGGACGAACGAGGAGGCTGACGCCACTCAAGAGGAGGGAGGCACCTTGCGGATCAAAGCGATGGCGGTACTGGGAGCGATCGCGCTGACACTCAGCGCGGCACTGCCGGCACAGGCCTACACGCAGGAGGTGGTCGGTCAGTACACCGAACCACCGCAGTTCAACTACATCAAGAACATCGGTTCGCCGCTCAACAGCCAGCTCGTGGCCTACGTGAGCATCGGCACCACCGAGTACCGCATCAAGATGCGGGCCGGCAGCGGTGACGGCACCAAGAACGAGTGCACGAACGACCACGGCTGGCTGCCCGACGGCGTCTACAGCAACACCGACTCCGACAGCAACAGCTACTTCAAGCACTGGAACAAGACCGGCGGCAACGCGGTCGTGCGCGGCTGGGTCTGGGAGCTCGGCAACAAGAAGACCCGCTGCGGCAACATGCGCACCGAGCTCTTCATCCACTCGCAGGGCACCAGCGGCTGGAGCGACTCCAACTACCGCTCGGCCGGCTGCATCAAGATCAACCAGACCGACCGCACCTTCCTGCACAACCAGTTCGCCAAGTCCTACCAGCCCACCAAGGGCTACCTGAGCGTCTGGGGCAGTGGCGGCACGTGATCCGCAAAGCGGCACTAGGACTCCTGGTGCTCGCGCTGACCGCCTGCGGCGCACAGGAAGACCCTGTGCGCCGCCAGGTGCTCAAGCACGAGGAGCTCATCGCGGACTGCATGCACCGCAACGGTTTCGAGTACGTCGTCGCGGTGCCGGTCGACCTCGCGGTCCAGGAGGCGCGACGGTCCGGCAAGGATCTCGACACGGCCATCGCCGAACGTCCCGAGGACCCGAACGACGCCGTACTGGCAAAACTGAGCGAGGAACGGCAGAACGCCTGGGGCGATGCCTTGTACGGCACGGACAACACGCAGGGCTGCTACAACGAGACCTACAAGACCGCGTGGGGCAAGGACATGGCGGCCCTCTCGGACAAGGCCGACCAGATCGTCGCGAAGGTCCAGGCCGACCCGAACGTCCAGCATGCCCTCAAGACGTATGTGGAATGCATGCGCGGCAACGGTTTCCGCGTGAGCAGCCCGGAGAGCATCTACGAGCTCGGCGACAAGGCGCAGAAAGCGCACGACGAGTGCGTCAAGCCGTACGACACCGCCTACGACAAGGCATATCTCAAATACGGCAGGTGAAGCCCGTCGAGGCCGTCCCGGGGGCGGCCTCGACGAGTGTCACAGCGTCGCCAGCACCTCACCCAGCCGCTCGTAGCTGCGCCCCGCACCGTCCGACATCCCGGTCGCCAGCACCGCGTCCCGAGCCTCCTGCGACACCAGCCGCATCGTGGTCGTCATCGTGGTCTGGCCGCCGGACTCGACGAACTCCACGGTCGTCACCGCAGGCGGGTTGTCCTCGAAGTGCTCGGTGTTCACCAGCCGCGTGAACGGCGTGACCTCGGTGTACTCCCCGTACATCTCGAAAGCCTGGGAACCGTCCGGCTGCGCCCACCCGTAGCGCCACTTGCCGCCCACGCGCAGGTCGACCTCGCAGATCGGCATCTCCCAGCCGTCAGGGCCGAGCAGCCAGCGCCGCAGCAGCTCCGGTGAGGTGAACGCCTTCCACACCAGCGAAGCGGGCGCGTCGAACGTGCGCGACATCGCGATCTCGGTGTCGGAGGGCAGGGTCACGGTGGTGCCGAACTTGACGGTGGTCATTGCTCGTTCTCCTTCATCTCGGTCAAGAGTGCGTCCAGGCGCGTGTAGCTCGCATCCCAGAAGCGGCGGTAGTTCTCAGCCCACACGGCGACTTCCTGCAACGGCGTCGCGTCGAGCTGGCAGGGGCGCCACTGGGCCTCCCTGCCACGCGTGATCAGGCCTGCCTTCTCCAGCACGCGCAGGTGCTTGGAGATCGCCGGGCCGCTGATGTCGAACGGCTCGGAGAGCTCCTTCACCGTCGCGGGCCCGTCGGTGAGCCGCGCCAGGATCGCCCGGCGGGTCGGGTCCGCCAGTGCGGCGAAGGTGGCGCTCAGCTGGTCCATCTCGTACCTAACCACTTGGTTATCTAACCGTTGGGTTAAGTACAGCCACGCGGCGCCTGCCTGTCAAGCCCCAACTTCAAGATCAACGGGCTGGATAGCGCTTTCCGATCCTGCACATTCGACGAGGAAATGGCCCGGACGGACCTTTTTCCGGCGGACACGGAATGGAAGTTGTGCTGAACAGAGCAACTTCAAATGCACCGCTGGACACCAGGTCAGAGGCCTCGCTACGTTCGCAGCGCCGCAAGTTAACCTCGTTTAATGGGGTATTTCGAATGAGAACGAAAAGAACTGTTTCATTAGCGTTTGGATTCGTGCTGGCCGCTTCTGTCTTCGTGCCGACCGCGCAGGCGGCACCGAACGGCAGCTCGGCCAGCCTGGCCAGAACCTCCGACAACAAGATCCAGACGGCTGCCGCAGCGGAGGCGTACTGGACTCCGGAGCGCATGGCCGCAGCGATCCCGGCCGAAGGTCCCGCCACGGTCAAGGCCAAGTCCGCACCCCAGCCCTCGGGGCGTGCGGGCAGCATCGAGGGCGTCGCACCCTCGGTGCCGGTCAAGACCGAGCAGGCCCAGGGCATCGGGACGATGCTCAACGAGTCGCAGACGGTCGGCAAGGTGTTCTTCACCAATCCGGCCAACGGCCTGAACTACGTGTGCTCGGCCGCGACTGTCAGCAGCGCCAAGAGAAAACTGGTCCAGACGGCGGGGCACTGCGTGCACGGCGGTGCCGGTGGCCAGTGGATGTCCAACTGGGTCTTCGTGCCCCGCTACCGCAACGGCGCGCGGCCGTTCGGCACGTGGAGCGCGTACCAGCTCACCTCTCGCACGGCCTGGATCAACTCCAGCAACAGCGACGAGGACATGGGCATCGTGATCATGCAGACCCTCGGCGGCAACTCGATCGCGAACGTCGTGGGTGGCAACGGTTTGCGCTGGAACTGGGGCTACTCGGTGGCGGTGACGATCCTCGGCTACCCCGCGGGTCCGCCGTTCACCGGTGAGCTGCAGTACTTCTGCCAGGGCACGACCTGGAACGGCCACGCCCAGCAGGTCCGCGCCTGGTGCAACATGACCGGCGGCTCGAGCGGTGGCCCGTGGTTGCAGGAGTACAACGACGCGAACGGTCTCGGCTACATCAACAGCGTCGTCAGTCACCGGCACAACGACGCGAACCAGATGGACGGGCCGTACTTCGACAACGACATCAAGAGCCTCTACGACTTCGCGGAGTCCCTGTCCCCGTGACGTCGAATCCTGTTGGCCGGACACGGCGATCCCGTGTCCGGCCTTCGGGCAACCCAGGAGACCTCATGTTCCGTCCTCTGCACATGAGCTACCGAGTTCTCGTCGCCGCGATCGCCGTCGCCCTGCTCGCCACCGGCTGCGGCAACAGGTCTGCCGGGCAAGGGGAGAGTGACGTGCAGGGAAAAGTGTTCACGTCCACGTCCGTCACCGACCAGGGCAAGCCGCGTGCCATGGTCGAGGGCACGAGAGTGGAGCTGAGATTCACCGACGACGGACGCCTGCTCGCCCATGCCGGCTGCAACCAGATGCAGGGCCCGGTCACGCTGGACGGCGGCAAGCTCCAGGTCACCGACCTCGGGATGACCGCCATGGGCTGCCCGAACCCCGATCTGCACACCCAGGACCAGTGGCTGTCGAAGCTCCTCAGCGCGGGGCCGGCGTGGAAGCTCGACGGCAGCACGCTCGTGATCACCGGGTCTGGTGCCGAGATCGTGCTCACCGCGGAAGCACCGGCGAAGCTCGAAGGCGGCATCTGGAAGCTCGAAAGCCTCATCCAGGCCGATGCCGTGTCGTCGGTCCCCGGTCGCGTGCCGGCCACGCTGAAGTTCGAGAACGGCAACGTGAGCGTGTTCACCGGCTGCAACGACGGATCGGCGTCGTACAAGGTGGACGGTCAGACGATCACGTTCGAGTCGTTGGTGCACACCGACAAGGCGTGCGGCGCGGATGAGACGTCAGTCGAAAAGGCAGTGGTGGCAGTGCTGAGCGGCCAGGTGACCTACAAGATCGACCGCAAGTCGCTGACGCTGACGAACGCGAAGGGTGAGGGAGTGCAACTTAAGAGTTAGCTGTGGGGTTCCTGTCGTTTTCATGAGGTCGTTCAAACCTGTACTAGTTTTGGTTCGAAGTTGAACGACCGACAGCAGAACGACAGGATCGGGGAGCAGCAACCATGGTGAAGGACGTCACCGCACTCATCGGCCGGATCGGCCTCGGCATCGTGTTCGTCGCGCACGGCTGGCAGAAGTGGACCGAGTTCGGCCTGGCCGGCACCGGCGCGTCGTTCGAGAAGATGGGTGTGCCGCTGCCCTCGGTCTCGGCCGCGTTCGCCGCGACCGTCGAGCTCGCCGGTGGCCTCGCGCTGATCGCCGGGTTGGCGCTGCCGATCGCCGGAGTGCTGCTCGCCGTCGACATGCTCGGCGCGTTCTTCCTGGTGCACATCTCGAACGGCCTGCTGGGCGAGGGCGGCGGAGAGCTCGTCGTCGCGCTCGGTGCCGGCGCGCTCGCGCTCGGCTTCAACGGTGGTGCCTACGCGCTGGACCGCGTGCTGTTCAAGAACAACAAGGTGCTCAACCCAGCTGCAGCGTGACGTTCTCGCTCTCCCGGCGCGCGGCCAGCCGGCCCGCGTCGGGATTGCTCACCTGCACCAGCGAACCACCGGCCGCGAGCACGGCCAGGAAGCCTTCCAGCACACCGGAAGGCACCGCCCACTCCAAAGTGGACAGCACGCGCGGTTCAGCACCCAGCTTCGCGCCCAGTTCGCGCGCCTCGGCCACCACTTCATCCACAGTGGACTCGCCGAGTGCGAGCGTCGAACCCGCGACAGGGGACCACGGCATGAAGTCGTCGCCGTGCACGCGCACGTCGTCCAGGTAGTCGACCGGAGCACCCGCGCCCAACCCCATGGGGTGCAACGAAGCCACGGCCACGACATCGGCGTTCGAAGTGCCACCGGGCGGAACCACGGCCACGCGGGCATCCTCACCGGCGCCGACGACCCGGGCACCGCACCACCACGCGCCCAGCAGCAGGCCGGCGGTCTGCCAGTGCGCGGGCAGCAGCACCGCCACCGGGTCACCGGGCTCGACGTCGTGCTCGTCGCGCAGCCAGTTCGCCGTCTTGGCGGCCCAGTTGGCGATCGTCGCGCGGGACAGCTCCACCCGTGAGCCCGTCGCGTCGTCGTAGTGCGTGATCAGCGGACGACCGGAGTCGGCCTTCAGCAACGGCGTGAAGAGGATCTCGGTCACGCTCACGCGGCACTCCTAGTCGACGCAGGGCACATCCTGCTGGGCGACCGCGGTGTGCGCGCCGTCCAGCGAGAGCAGCTTGTCAGGACCGAACTTCGAGGCCGACGTGGGGGTGGAGGAAGGTGTCGGCTTCGGCGTCTCGCCGATCTGCTGCGCCACCCACGCCTTCACCGCGTCGCGGTCCACCGTGACCACGCTCTGCCCGCGCTCGTTGCGCGCGTCGATGTTCGTGACCGGGATCGTGGCGAACTCCATGTTGCCCGACGCGAGGCCCTGCGCCTGCGCGGCCAGCGTCGCCAGGTCGAGCTTCTGGTCCACCACCACGGACTTCGAGATCGCGTCCAGCAGTCCGTTCATCCGTCCGGGGTCGGTGAACGTGCCCGCGGACAACAGCTGCTTCATCGCCTGTGACATGAACACCTGCTGCCGCGCGATGCGACCCAGGTCACCACCGGGCATGTTCCGCTGCCGCACGAACGACAGCGCGTCACCGCCCGAGATCACCTGCTCGCCCGCGCGGAAGTTCGCGCCCGAGTTCGGGTCCGACGTGCCGGCCTTCAGGCACACCTTCACGCCGCCGATCACCTCGGTCAGCAGGTAGAAGCCGTAGAGGTTGATCTCGGCGTAGTGGTCGATCCGCATGCCGGTGAGGTCCTGCACCGCCTGCACCAACGCCTTGCGCCCGGCCTCGTCGGACTTGCGTTCTCGCTCCTGCTGATCCGAGACGCCCTCGGCCTGCAGTCGTTCGGCCGTGAGGTACTTCACCGCGCCGTACGCGGAGTTGATCTTGTCCTCGCGGAAGCCGGCGATCGGCACGTAGGTGTCGCGGGGGATCGAGATGGCACTGGCCTTGCCGCCGTTGCGCGGGATGCGCATCACGATGATCGTGTCCGTGTTCACCGTGTCCGTGCCCTCGGTGCGCAACTTACGCAGCACGTCCGCGGGAAGCGGGCGCCCCTGCGCGTCCGTCCGGCTGTCGCTGCCCACCAGGAGGATGTCGAGCGCGCCGTCCTCGACCGGTGGCGAGTTCGGGATGTCGTCCAGCACTTCCAGGATCTGCGTGGTGTTGGTGTTCTGCTGCACCAGGCGCAGCGCGGTCCAGAAGTAGCCGGAGAACGCCAACGTTGTCACGGCAACGAGCGCGATGACCGTCCGGCCGATGACCAGGGCGGTCTTCTTCGCGCGGGTGGCAGCGCTCAACGTGGGTCCTCCGTGTACTGGGTTTCCTGCTCAGCGTAACTATCAGTAGCCCGTTACGCCGGGATTTCAGTTCACGCAGACCAGTCCGCCCGCCGTGATCGGCGGCACGCTGCTGGAGGGGGCGTTCGACGTGGTGCCGGGCACACCCTGGGCGTCGACGTCCTCGCCGTCGCTCTCGGCCGGTGCGGAGTAATCGGTGCCCAGGAAGACCTGCACCTGTCCTTTTCGGACGGACGCGTCCTCCTCGACGCCGACGTTCGGCCCGAGCTCGGTGGCCACCTTGCGCGCGGAGCCCTCCTCGCCCGCCGCGTACTTCACCACGGTGGTGTCGCTGGTCTCCTGCGCCGAGGAGAAGGTGCCGCGCTTGAAACCTTTGGCCACCAACGTGTTCAGCACGGTGCTCGCGAGACCCTGCACGCCCGCCGCGTTGTAGACCTGCACGGTGATCGACGAGTTCGGCGGCGCGGGCAGCGTCGTGGCCGTCGTCGGCGACGACGAGCTGGACGACGACTTGTCCGCGGCGAGGCTGGTGAGGAACTTCCGGACCTGCGCCGGGTTCACCGGCAGCACGTTGCCGTCCTCGTACGTGTCCGTCGGGTCGCCCACCGGGATGGTGCGGAACTCGATGTTGCCGCCCACCAGGCCCTGCATCTGCTCGGCGAACGTGGTGATGTCCCAGCCCGAGCTGAGGATCACCGACTTCTGGATGGCCTCGACCAGCCCGTTCAGCTTGTCCGAGTCGGTCAGCGTGCCGGTCGACAGCACCTTCTTCGCGAGCGCCCCGATGAACACCTGCTGGCGCACGATGCGGTCGAGGTCGCCGCCGGGCAGGTTGTGCCGCTGCCGCACGAACGACAACGCCCGCGCGCCCTCGATCGTCTGCACTCCGGCCTTGAAGTTCGCACCGGAGTCGCTGTCCGAGGTGTCCTCCTTCACGCACACCTCCACGCCGCCGATGGCCTTCGTGACCTCGTAGAAGCTCGCCAGGTTGACCTCGGCGTACCGGTCGACCCGGACGGTCCCGCCGGTCATGTTCTCGATCGTCTTGATCAACGTCTTGCGCCCGGCCGCCATCGACTCGGTGCGGATCTTCTGCTCGTCCGTCTCGCCCTTGCCGCGCAGTTGCTGGTCGACGGTGTTGCGCTGGCGGGCGAACGCGGAGTTGAGCTTGTGCTTGCCGAACCCGTCCGCGATCTCGACGTAGGAGTCGCGCGGGAACGAGATCGCGACCGCGCGCGTGCCGTCGACCGGGATGTGCACGAGGATCATCGTGTCGGTGTTCTGCTCGCCGTCGGCGACTCCGCCGTTGAGCAGCGCCAGCGCTTCCTGCGACAGCGGCTTGCCCTGGGCGTCGGTGCGGCTGTCCATGCCGACCAGCAGGATGTCGACCGCGCCGTCGAGCGGCTTGGGACCCTGCTTCGCGAGCTCCTCGGAGATGACCTCGGTCTTGACGATGCCGTCGTTGGCGTTCTTGATCTTCGCCCAGCCGTACGACGTGACCGTCAGCACAGCCGCCGAGGCGAGCGCGACGAAAATTCGCCCGGTCACCAGGAACGCGCGGAAAGCCGCCGTCGGCCGGGTGGACCCCTCCACCCTGACCGGCAGACTTCTGCCTTCCACAGTCGTTTCCTCCCCCACCACGCCGAGTTTAGTCGTTTATAAGACACACGACGTGACGTCGCTGTGGGTTGCAGCGATTGAGTACGTGACAGACTGCGAGCGGTGGAACACCACGGGAGGAATTGAGCATGCGCGTACTGGTGACAGGTGGGGCCGGGTTCATCGGCTCGCACTACGTGCGGGAGTTGGTGAGCGGCTCGTACCCGGCCTTCGCGGGTGCCGAAGTGGTGGTGCTCGACAAGCTCACCTACGCGGGCAGCGAGACCAACCTGGCGCCGGTCGCCGGCAAGTTCGAGTTCGTGCGCGGCGACATCTGCGACCCCGCCGTCGTCGCTGACCAGATGCGCGGCGTCGACGTGGTCGTCCACTTCGCCGCCGAGTCGCACGTGGACCGGTCCATCACCGGATCCGCGGACTTCGTGCTGACCAACGTCCTGGGCACGCAGACGCTGCTGCAAGGTGCGCTGAACGCGGGCGTGGGCCGGTTCGTGCACGTGTCGACGGACGAGGTCTACGGCTCCATCGAGAGCGGGTCGTGGTCGGAGGAGCACATCCTCGAGCCGAACTCGCCGTACTCGGCTTCCAAGGCTTCTTCCGATCTGCTCGCCCGCGCGTTCCACCGCACGCACGGACTGCCCGTGAGCATCACCCGGTGTTCGAACAATTACGGGCCGTACCAGTTCCCTGAAAAGGTGATTCCTCTCTTCGTCACCAATTTGATCGACGGCAGGAAGGTGCCTCTCTACGGCGACGGCCTGAACGTGCGCGACTGGCTGCACGTGGCCGACCACTGCCGCGGCATCCAGCTCGTCGCCGAGGGCGGCCGGCCGGGTGAGATCTACAACATCGGCGGCGGCACCGAGCTCACGAACCGCGAGCTGACCGAGAAGCTGCTGGCCGCGACCGGGCGCGACTGGTCGTCCGTCGAGCCGGTGCAGGACCGCCTGGGGCACGACCGCCGCTACTCGGTGGACATCTCCAAGATCGCCTCGGAGCTGGGCTACGCACCGCAGGTCGACTTCGCCGTCGGGCTCGCCGACACGGTCGAGTGGTACCGCGAGAACCGGGCCTGGTGGGAGCCGCTCAAGGAGCGCGCCGCGCTGGCGAAGGGCTGAGTCGGTTGATCCTCGTTCCCGGCGGTCGTGGTCAGCTCGGTCACGACCTCGCACTGCTGTCGCCCGACGTTCGCGCGCTGTCGTCCGCCGAGCTCGACGTGACTTCCGTTACGGCAGCTGATCTCGCGGGTGCCACTGCGGTGATCAACTGCGCCGCGTACAACGCCGTCGACGCGGCCGAGACCGACGAGGACCGTGCGTTCGCGGTCAACGGAGTCGGGCCCGGTCTGCTCGCTGAAGCGTGCGCGTCCCTTGGCATTCCGATGATCCACGTGTCGACGGACTACGTGTTCGCCGGCGACGGGACGCGGCCTTACGAGCCGTCTGACCCTGCCGCCCCGAAGTCCGCCTACGGCCGGTCGAAGCACGAAGGCGAACGTCGCGTGCTCGACGCGGGCGGCTGGGTCGTGCGCACCTCGTGGGTCTACGGCGTGCACGGCTCGAACTTCGTGAAGACCATTGCGGCGCTGGAGGCATCGCGGCCTTCGCTGTCCGTTGTGGACGATCAGCGCGGCGCGCCGACGTGGTCGCACGACCTCGCCGCCGGTCTTCTTGAGCTTGCCTCGGTTCTGCCTTCGACGCGTTTGTTGCACGCGACGGGCGGTGGCGAGACGACGTGGTTCCGTTTCGCGCAGGCGATTTTCGAGGAGTTGGGCGCCGACCCGGCCCGCGTGCAGCCCTGCACCACAGCTGACTTCCCCCGACCGGCTCCACGACCCGCCTACTCGGTGCTGTCGGGTGCGGCATGGGCAGCAGCGGGACTGCGCCCGTTGCCGCACTGGCGAAGCGCCCTTTCGGAGGCATTCAAAGCGGGTGTGGTAGCTCCGCGTACTGGTGCTGCGCCATTGGAGTGAGCGGTCTGGCACGGCCGTTTCAAGTACGAGAACCTGTTCGGCATGTTCGATTCCGGGCGCAACCCCCAGCGTCCCGCGACAGCGGATTCCGATCGGCAGCGCTTCCTGAAGTGCGTTGCCGCCGTCACGGGCTCGCGGCAGGTGTCGCTGAGTCAGCTCGACAAGCATTCGCCGAGGCCGCACTCTCGGTGAAGCCGTTGGGGCGTCTGCAAGTACCACCAACTCGCAGTCGGTAGTACTTGCAGACGCCGTCAAGCCCGGCTCTGCCGGTAGGCCTCGACCGTCTTCTCCGCGCACCGCCGCCAGGTGAACCCGGACGCGTACGCCCGTCGTTCTGCCTGAGCGGCCGGAGTCGCCGGTGCCGCGACGGCCTGGGCCAGGGCTTCGGCGAGCGCCTCCACATCGCCTACCGGTACGTGGAGGGCGTGTCCGCCGGCGGTCTCGCGCAGTGCGGGCACGTCCGAACACACCACGGGAACGTTGCACGCCAACGCTTCCAGCACCGGCAGCCCGAACCCCTCGTCCCGCGACGGCATCACCAGCGCCGTGGCCCCGGCCACGACCGAGCGCAGGTGCACGTCCGACAGGTACCCGGTCCGCAGCACCCGTCCGTCCACACCGGACCGACCGGGCCCGACGATCACCAGCGGCGGCAACGACGGATCCGCCGCGTGCGCCTTCACCAGGTACTCCAGGCCCTTCCGCGGCCCGTCCGCGCCCACGAACAGCAGGTACTCCGACGGCAGCCCGAACCGGCCCCGCAACGTCACCGAAGGCGGCCGGGACGCGAACCACGCGGGATCCACCCCGAGCGGCGTCACGACGATCTTCTCCAGCGGCACCGAGAACCGGTCCGCCACCACGGAAGCCACCGCCGCGGTCGGCGTGCAGATCACGTCCGCGCGCTGGGCCGACAACCGGACGAGCTCCGGCAACCGGCGGTCCGACGGCGGCAGGTCACCGGGCGCGTCCAGGAACGCGAGGTCGTGGATCGTCACCACGCGCCCGGCCCGAATCGTTGGCGGCAGCACGAAGTTCGTGCCGTGCATGACGTCCGAGAACCCGGCCAGCATCTCCACCGGCGGGAACGGCGCGCCCAGCCACATGCGGCGCAATGCCCGTGCCGACACGGGAAGCCCGCGCGCGGTGACGTCGTGCGGCAACACGGTCCGCAACGCCCGCCAGCCGCGCAACGTGAACGCGACCGCGCGCACGTCGACTTCCTCCGGCATGGAAGCCAGTTCTTCGGCCAAAGCGGCTGTGTAGCGGCCGATTCCGGTGCGAAGTCCGAGCAGGGGTGTGCCGTCGAGCAGCACTGAGAGCGGTTTTGGGGCTCTAGCCATTACGTCCACCACGCGCGATCTTGCGCAGACGCCCCGTCGCCCGCTTGGCCAACTCGGACGGGCCACCGGCGTCCAGGTACTCGCGCACCAGCCGCAGGTCCCGCTTCATCTTGTCCGCCTTGCTCAACCCCGGTGCGCGCACCATGGGTGCGGAGCCCGGCAGACGGTCCGCGGCGGGCCTGGGGTCGCGGCAGAACTCCGCCAGCGGCGCGAGCGCCGTCTCCCAGGTGAACCGCTCACGGACGACGGCGATGCGCTCACGGCACGCGGCCGCGAACTCCTCGTCGTAGAGCACCTTCTCCAGCGCGTCGGCCAGCGCCTCCGGGTCTTCCGGCGGCACGACGACGCCCAAACCTTCCCGCAGCACCAGATCCGCGAACGAGTCGCCGGACGTGGTGACGATCGGCAGGCCCGCCCACAGGTAGTCGAGCACCCGCGTGCGGAACGCGAACGTGGTCTCGACGTGCTCGTAGTGCGTTGTGACACCACAAGAAGCGTCGAGCAGGTAGTTCTGCCGCTCGTGGTACGCCACCCAGCCGTCGTTGAAGAACACCGTCTCGCCGGTCAGCCCCAACGACGCGGACAACGCCCGTGTCCGGCCGGCGATGTCCATCTCCGGCACCTCGGGGTTCGGGTGCTTCATGCCCAGGAAGAACAGCTTCGCGTCGGACCGCTTCGCCCGCAGCTGGTCCATCGCGCGGATCAGCGACAGCGGGTCGAACCACGAGTACACGCCACCGGCCCAGATCACGACCTTGTCGGCGTCCGAGATCCCCGGCACCACGCCCTTGATCGCCGGTGCGGTGCGCTGCGGCGGCTTGCCCGACAGTCCGAAGGGGACGATCCCGAGCAGCGACTCGGTCGTGGGGTCGTTGTCGTACAACGTGGGCGTCAACCGGCCCAGCGCGGCCAGGTGGCCGAGCCAGAAGTGCCGCTGCCGTTCCGACGCGCACAGGAAGAAGTCGCCGCGCTCGAGCTGGTTGTTCAGCACCTTGGTGACGGTCTCCAGGTCCAGAGCCCGCTTCTCGTCGGTGTCGTCCTTGCCCTGCTCCAGCAGTTCGAGGTGCATCGGGTCGTACATGTCGCAGACGACGATCTTGGTCGACGACGTCTTCTTCAGCTCGCCGATCATCTCCAGCGCGTGACCCTGCAGCACCACCACGTCCGCCCACGCGACGTGCGGCGGCAGCTCCTTGGGCCGCGCCTGCGAGACGGCGAACGGCGCGTCCGGCGGCACGCACAACGGGTTCGTGGTGACCAGCCGCACCTGGTGCTCGCCGGACAGCACGTCGGCCATGTGCCACGCGCGGATCGCCGGGCCCGCCATCCGGTCCGAGATCGCGTCGCCGGTGATCACCAGGATCTTGCGCGGCCTGCCGAACACGTCGTCGAGCGCGAGCACGTCGACGAGGATGTCGTGCGCCGCGAGGTAGCGCGGCAGGGGATAGGCGGGCTCCAACGCCTTGCGCATCAACGGCACCAGGTCGGCGTCCGATCGTGACCGCGCGGCCTGCTCGATCTTGCGCGACTCCGCGAGCGACGGCATCAGCTCGACGAACTGGTCGATCGCGAGGAACCCGGCGAGCGCTTCACGCGACACCCCGACCGGTTCGCGGTCCAGCGCGGGGTCCGACGGCCTGCGGGTGATCTCCAGCTGCGTCGGGTCGATCTCGCCGCGCGCGGTCGCCCTGCGCACGCACAACGCCAGCGCGGCCGGCAGCACCTTCGCCAGCGTCTCGTCGGAGAAGTTCTTGTACAGCGCGGCGAGTGCGTTGCGTTCCAGCAGGAACAACTCGCGGCTGTGGTCGATCGAGCTCATCGACGCGTGGTGGCGGTGGAACGTGAGCGACGCCGGCTCGTAGCGAACGCGCCAGCCGCGCAGGTTGAGCCGCCAGCCCAGGTCGACGTCCTCGTAGAACATGAAGAACCGCTCGTCGAACCCACCGAGCTCGCGGTAGACGTCCGCGCGCACGAACATGGCCGATCCGGTGCCGAACAGCACGTCGCGCGGGTCGTCGTGCGAGCCGTCGTCGTCCATCCCGGCGTGGCGCTTGTAGCCCATGCCGAACCAGGTCAGCCCGCCGTCCACGAAGTCGATCTTCTGGCCGTCCCAGTCGAGCACCTTGCTCGCGACCGCGCCCACGGCCGGTTCGGCGTGGAAGACCTTGATCGCGGCCCTGATCCACCCGCGGTCCGCGCGCGCGTCGTTGTTCAGGAACGCGAGCACGCTGCCGGTGGCGTGCTCGACGCCGAGGTTGCAGCCGCCCGCGAAGCCGAGGTTGGCCTCCGAGGTGACGATCTTGACGCCGGGAAGGTCCTTCTTGAGCCGCGCGGTGTCGTGCGCCTCGTTGTCGACGACGATGACCTGCAGCAGCTCAGCCGGGTAGTCCACCTCGGCGAGTCCGCGCACGCAGGTGACCGTGTCCTCCGCGCCCCGGTAGTTGACGACGACGACGGACACGACGGGCAGTGATGCGCGATCCACCTCCTAAGCCTGCCTCATCACTCTGCGCGCCCGCAGCGTGGTCGCACAGATCAACAGCAACAAGATCGCGATTGGTACCCCGAACACCCACTCGCCGGACCAGTCGTTGCGGTCGGCGAGCAACGGCCGCATCACCGGGTGCCGCAGCACGGTGGCCGGACCTGGCTGCATCTTCTTGTCCTGCTCGCCCAGCACGACGATCCGCAGCTCGGCGCCGTCGGGGCAGGTGAGGTAGTGGGCGAACGCCGGGTTGTCCGGCCGGGGGATGTCGTCGACTCTCGTGATCACGCAGGTCTCGCGCGTGGCGAGCAGGTCCATCAACGCGCGGTGACCGTCGCTGACCAGCACCGTTGTGCCCGGAATCACGACCATGAACGCGGGCAGCACCAGCCACGCGGGCCCGAGCTTGCCGACGCCCCACGCGAACGCGAGCGACAGCAGACAGCACGGGATCAGCACCGCGAGGTCGTACCTCTTGGGCACGATCGCGCCGAGCACGGCGGCGGCAGCGATCGCGGCCAGCCCGATCACGATGAGTGGCACCGGGCGTCTCATGGGGCTTTCCTGATCGCCCTGGCGACTGGAATGAGAAGAATCATCGCCAGGGGGACGCTTGTGACCAGGAGCAGGTTCCATCTGGTCTGGTCCGCGAAGACCGGCCGCAGCGGTTCACCTACGAGAACGTCCGCTTCCACGGTCATCAGGCGCTCGTCCCAGTCGCGGCTGAGCTCGACCGTTTCGCCCTGGCAGGCGAGGGTGTAGTCGACTTCCGGGTACTTCGCGAACGGGTGCTCTTCCGTCCGCGTGACCGTGCAGTGCTCGACGTGCCCGATCCGCTGCATCAGCACGCTGTGGCCGCCGAACGTCAGCAGGAACGGCGCCGCGGCTCCGAGCAGGAACGCCGGCAACGCGATCCACTTGCGTTCGGCCAGGCCGGTCACGCCGAGGGCGTACGCGAGGCCGCCGAGGAACCCGATGAAGATCAGCCCTGTGGTGAGGGTGATGCCGAGTGTCGTTCCGGCCGCCACCCCGGCGAGACCGCCCGCGATGAGCAGCCACGCGGTCCGCTTCGGGACCGGTTCGTCGCTCGGGTCGTGGATGACGCGGGGCGTGCGGCTGCGGCTCATCCTCTGGTGAGGAGCTTCACCCGCAGCGTCAGCCCGGCCTTGATCAGCAGCCGGAACGGAGCCCACAGCACGCCTTGGTGCCGGTCGGCCAGGTACAGGTACGCGCTGCGGTGGTGCTCGCGCAGCATGCGATCCGACGACCGCGCCGTCGAGTGGCCACCGATGTGCGTGACCTCCGCGTCGGGCACGTAGACGTTCAGCCAGCCGGCCTTGCCGACCCGCTCGCCGAGGTCCACGTCCTCGAAGTACATGAAGTAGCGCTCGTCGAAGCCCTTGACCGAGTCGAACGCCTCGCGCCGCATCAGGAAGCAGCTCCCGGACAACCACCCGGCAGTCCGCTCGACCGGCGTCTTCTCCTGCCGGTACGCGCGCGTCCACGGGTTCGACTTCCAGAACGCGCCGAACACCGCGTGCCCCAGCCCCCGCCCGATGGACGGCAACAGCCGCGCCGACGGGTAGATCTCGCCGTTCGGCTCGCGGATGAGCGGCCCGAACATGCCACCCCTGGGCCAGCGGCCGGCGGCCTCGATCAACGTGTCGACGCTGCCGGGCGCGAACTCGATGTCCGGGTTGGAGATCAGCACCCAGCCGACGTCCTGGCCGAGGGCCTCGACCCCCCGGTTCGCCCCGCCGCCGTAACCCAGGTTCCCGCCGGTGGGCACGAACCTCACGTGCTCGCGCTCCGCGGCAACCTGCTCGGGCACGCCGTCCGTGGACCCGTTGTCGGCGAGGATCACCTGCACTGAGCGGGTGGTCGCCTTCGCGAGGGTGTCCACGAACGGTGCCAGCGTCTCGCCCGGCGAGTACGTGACCGTCACGACACCAAGTCCGTCGCCGTATTTCACGCGCGCCACAGTAGTGCGTCGCGTTCCAGTGGTCTGCGCGCGCATGGCCGGGCGGCGCTCTCACGAGCGTGTGGCGGGGCGCGATGTGGTTCGCGCACGTGGTTAGGCGGTGGCGTCACCGACGGCGGCGGCGCACCATGACCGCGCGCTCGTAGGCCAGGCGGTGCCGTTCGGCGCTCATGGCCCAGGAGAAGTCCTTCGCGCGTTGCTGCCCGGACGCCGCGAGCGACGCGCGGCGGGCGGGGTCGTCCAGCAGATCGGCGATCGCGGCCGCGATGTCACCCGCTCCGACACCGCAGTACGCGACTGCCTCGCCGCCCACCTCGGGCAGCGACAGTCTTCGGGTGGTGAGCACGCAGGCGCCTGCCGCCATGGCCTCCAGCACCGGCAGGCCGAAGCCCTCGCCGAGTGACGGGTAGGCGACCAGTTCCGCGCCACCCAGAAACCCGGCGAGCTGTTCGAACGGCAGGTAGCCCGCGCGGATCACCCGGATGCGGTGCGGCACCGAGTCCAGAGCGCGTTCGACCTGGCTGTCCCAGCCGGGCTGGCCGGCGAGCACCAGGGCGGGCGGGTCGGCGCGGCCCACCATCGCCTGGGCGAAGCCGCGGATCAGCGCCGGGACGTTCTTGCGCGGTTCGAGTGCGCCGAGGAACGCCACGTATGGCGTGTCCCCCAACGACAACGTGCGCCGCACCGCCAGGATCTCGTCCGGCGACGGCGGGTGGAAGCGCTCGGTGTCGACGCCGTGCTGCGCGATGTGCAGCACGCGGGGGTCGGCGGAAGCGACGCGCGCCAGTTCGTTGGCGGTGGCCTGGGACGGCACCACGCACAGGTCCGCGCGCTTCAACGACGCACGGGTCCAGGCGCGGAAGAAGCGCGCCTTGACCGATGAGTGCAGCACGGGGTCGGTGAAGAACGTGGCGTCGTGCAGCGTCACGACCGATGCGGCCTTGATGGCCAGCGGAAGTGTGTAGTGCGGTGAGTGCACGACGTCGACACCGAGAGCCCGGACCAGGCGCGGCAACGTCGTCTGCTCCCAGGCCAGCCGCGCTGTCCGGGTGGCGACGGCGTCCGCGGCTCGCACCACGCGGGCGTTCGGCGCGATCTTGGTGAAGAGGTCCTCGTCGCGCGGCTGGCACACGACGGCCAGCTCGGCGCCGTCGGCGTCCAGTGCGGCGACGAGCGAATCCACGTAACGGCCGACACCACCACGATCTGCGGGAACCGCGGTGGCGTCGATCAGCACGCTGGGTTCGGCGGTCGGCACGATCAGTCAGCGTAATGTCATTCGCTAATGCGTTTAGCGGGAATGCGCCAATCCGGTCTTCACAGGTGGGCCTCCCAGACACCGAGCGCGGTCTTTGCCCAGGTGAACTCTCTCGCGCGGGTGACGCCGGCCTCGATCGTGTGATGCGGATCCTGCAGAACCGAGCGCAGTCCTTCCGTCAACGAGGCCAGGTCGCCCCGCCGCACGACTGTTCCGGCGCCGCCCGCGACCTCCACCAGAGCCGGGTCGTCGGAGTGCACGACCGGCACACCGGCGGCCATCGCCTCCAGCACCGGCAGCCCGAACCCCTCGGCCAGCGACGGCGCCGCCAGCACGGAAGCACCCGCCAGCACCGACGCGAGCCGGGCGTCGGAAACCTTGCCCAGCAACCTGACGTGCGCCGCGCGGAGATCGACACCGCCCCACCCCTGCGGCCCGATCACGACCAGCGGGACCTTGAGCCGCTCGGTCGCCCGCACCAGCAGGTCGAAGCCCTTGCGCGGCTCGATGGTGCCGACGGCGAGCACATAGCGGTCGAACAGGTCGTCCGCCGGAGGCCCTTTCAGCGGAGTGACGCCGTTGGGCACCACGTGCACCGGAACTTCGACGCGCAAGTGAGCGGTCAGTTGGTCGGCGACGGCCCGAGTCGGCACGACCAGGGCCCGTGCGCGCAACGCGGCAGCAGCGATCACCTTGCGATGCCACGCGACCCCGCGCGGTGTCAGCGTTTCCGGATGCGTCCACGGCACGACGTCGTGCACCGTGACGACCGCGCCCGGCAGCGGCGCGAGCGGCGTGGGAGCGTGCACGTGCGGCCCGAGCCGAGGTGGCAGCCCCCGTTCCCACAACGCCACCAGCGCCCGGCGCGGCAGCCTGATCACGTGATCCGCGCGAGCTGTGGCCGCGCTCGAAACCGTCCAGCCCGAAGGCGCGGTGTCCTTCAGGGCCTGCAACAGCTCGGCCGTGTACCGCCCGGTCCCGCCGGGGACGGGCGCGTTGAGTTGCTCGGTCAGGACTACCAGCTCTGGCACGTCGCGTACCGTCTCACGCCGTGTCGGCACTCAGCACCGTGGTGGTCGTGACGTGGCGCGGCCGTGATCACATCACGGCGTGCCTGGACGCCCTCGAAGCCCAGAAGAGTCCACATAGGACGATCATCGTCGACAACGCGTCCGACGACGGCACAGCCTCGTTGATCAGCGGACATGAGGTTGTCAGGCTGCCGAAGAACCGTGGGTATGCGGGCGGGCTGGCGGCCGTCACGAACATGATCGACACCCCGTACGTGGCCTGGCTCAACGACGACGCGGTACCGGACCCGTCGTGGCTGACCGAGTTGGAGAGCGCTCTCGAAGGCGATCCCGGAGCAGCCGCCGCCACGTCGTCCCTCCTGCTGACGGACGGCTCGACGCAGTCCGTCGGTGTGGCGTTGACCTCGGACGGCCACGGCAAGGACGTCGTGCTGGCCGGACGCGAGGTGTTCGGCTTCTGCGGTGGCGCGGCGTTGCTCCGGACCGAAGAGCTGCGCGAAGTTGGCGGCGTCCCGGCGAGCTTCTTCTGCTACTACGAGGACACCGACACCGCTTGGCGGCTGCGGCTGGCCGGGCACCGGGTGATCTCGGTCGGGCCCGCGCGGGTGCGGCATCGGCACGGCGCGAGCACGCGGCCCGGCTCGGCGTTGTTCCACCGCTGGAACGAGCGCAACCGCTTGCTGATGCTGCTGCGCTGTGCGCCGGTCTCCGTGGCGGCACGGGAGCTGGCGCGGTTTCTGGTGATCACGGCGTTGCTGCCGCTGCGCAAAAACGTGCCTCAAGCAGCCAACTTCAAGCTCTGGCTCAGGCTCAGGGTTCTCGGAGAGGTGCTGATCAGGCTGCCCGCGACCGTGTTCCAACGGTTCGTGATCGGCTCGCGTGCCAAGATCGCGCGCCGCCAGGTCTGGCAGGACTGGGCTGGTCGTTAGACCCTCACATGTTCCCGTTCAGGCGTTGCGTCAGCGAGTTGCGCGTCTGCTGGTGGTTCGTGGCGGTCGGGATCACACCTTGCTGCACGACCTGAGTGATCTCCGCGTCATCCGCCACGGGCATCGGCTGGGTCGGCATCGACGGGGCCGTCTGCGGCCGCGGCTGCTGACCCATCTGAGCCGAAGGAATGATCATGGTCGAGTCCGGGTCCTGACGTGGATCCATGGCGTTGACCAGCGTGCGAGGGACCTGCTGCGTGTCGGACGCGTCCATCGGGGAGGTCATGTTGTCCGGCGTCACGATGTGCCGCCCACGTGCACGGGCGCGGGCGAGCATGGCGTCGGCCCGGTCGCGGGGGTCCATGTCGGATTTAGCTCCTTGCCGGGACCAGATCCCGTATGACGATCTGCTTCGTGTCAGAGTATTCCGTCGAACGGCTCGCTGTAACGCGGAGGAGGAAAAAGGTGCACGGCGTCGAAGCTGTGGTGCTGGTCGGGGGCAAGGGCACCCGTCTTCGCCCGCTGACCCTGTCCGCTCCCAAGCCCATGCTGCCGACCGCGGGGGTGCCGTTTCTGACGCACCTCCTGTCGCGGATCAAGGAGGCCGGCATCACGCACGTGGTGCTCGGCACGTCCTACAAGGCCGAGGTGTTCGAGGAGTACTTCGGTGACGGCTCGCGGCTCGGCCTTGAGCTCGAGTACGTGGTCGAGGAGGTGCCGCTGGACACCGCCGGCGCCATCCGCAACGTCGCGGACAAGCTGCGCGAACCCGACGTGATGGTCTTCAACGGCGACATCCTCTCGGGCGTCGACCTGACGGGGATCGTGGACACGCACCGCAAGCACGAGGCGGACGTCACGCTGCACCTCGTGAAGGTCGCGGACCCCCGCGCGTTCGGCTGCGTGCCGACCGACGAAGAGGGCCGGGTGCAGGCGTTCCTGGAGAAGACCGAGAACCCGCCGACGGACCAGATCAACGCCGGTTGCTACGTGTTCCGCCGCGAGGTGATCGACGCCATCCCGGCCGGTCGCCCGGTGTCGGTTGAACGCGAGACGTTCCCCGGTCTGCTGGAGGCCGGTCGCCGCCTGCAGGGCCACGTCGACGCCACGTACTGGCTCGACCTGGGCAAGCCGGAGGCGTTCGTGCAGGGTTCGGCGGACCTGGTGCGCGGCGTCGCGCCGTCGGCCGCGGTTGCACAGCCCGGCGACTTCCTGGTGCTGGAGGGCTCGTCGATCCACGAGGGCGCCACGGTTCGCGGCGGCTCGGCGGTGGGTTCGAACTGCACGGTCGCGGACGGCGCGGTGCTCGACGGCGCGATCCTGTTCGACGGAGCTGTTGTCGGTGAAGGTGCGGTCGTCGAGCGCTCGATCGTCGGTGCCGGTGCGCTGGTGCAGGCCGGCGCGGTGCTGCGTGATGCGGTTGTCGGTGACTCGGCCGTGATCGGTGCTCGTTGTGAGCTGATCGGCGGGGCGCGCGTGTGGCCGGGTGTGGTGCTGCCCGAGGCCGGCGTGCGCTTCTCGACGGATGCCTAGGAGATCTCGGACAACACCGCTCCTCGACTCGGGGAGCGGTGTCCGGGATGCCTAGCCGCTCCTGGACACCACCGTTCCCACTCGATCTGGGTGCGGTGCTGGGCGGTTTGCGCCGCGGACCAGGTGATCCGTCCTTCAGCACGGACGGCGGCATCTGGTTCGCGGCGAACACGCCGTGCGGTCCAGGCACGTTGCACATCACACGGACCGACGTGATCGAAGCGGAAGCGTGGGGCGAGGGCGGCGGGTGGCTGCTCGACGGCCTGCCCGCCCTGCTCGGCGCGGACGACCCGGTGGACGAGTTCGTCGCCCATCACGACGTGATCGCGGAAGCCCGCCGGCGCCGCCCCGGCCTCAGGCTCGGCTCGACCGGACGGGTCTGGGACCTGCTGTTCGCCTCGATCCTGGAACAGAAGGTCACCGGTACGGAGGCGTTCCGGACGTGGCGCGAGCTGGGCCGCCGCTTCGGCGAGCCTGCGCCAGGGCCACTCCCTCTGAAGGTGCCGCCGACGCCTCAACGCCTGCTCGGCCTGCAGGACTGGGAGTGGCACCAGTGCGGGCTCGACGGTGCCCGCCGCCGCACGTTGATCAACGCGGCCCAGGTCGCGCACCGGCTGGAGAAGGCCGCCGAGATGCGCAGCCGTGAGCTGCTCGAGAAGGTACCCGGAATCGGCGTGTGGACGTCCGCCGAGGTGGCCCAACGCTCGTGGGGCGATCCGGACGCGGTGAGCGTCGGCGACTACCACGTCGCGAAGAACGTCACGTGGGCGCTGACCGGCACGCCAAGCGGTGACGACGCCATGATGGAGCTGCTGGAGCCGTACAAGCCGCAACGTCACCGCGCGGTGATGTACCTGGAGTCGGCGGGCATGCGGCGGCCGCGACGAGCCCCGAGGTTCTCCCCGCGCGACTACCGCAAGTTCTAGCGGAGGCGGGCCAGCGCTGACTCGATCAGCGGGTGCAGGTCGTCCACGTTGTCCGGCAACGAGTCCAGCGGCCACCACTGCAGGTCGACGGACTCGGCCGACCGCACCGGCTGCGCGCCCATCGGAGCCCGCACCAGGAACCGCACGTCGAAGTGCCGCGTCGGCTTGCCCAGCGAGCACGTGATCGGGTGCACGTCGAGGTGGATCGGCGTCGGTTCGATGCGCAGCCCGCGCATGCCGGACTCCTCGGTGGCCTCGCGCAACGCCGCCGCGGCCAGCGACACGTCCTCCGGCTCGCAGTGACCGCCGAGCTGCAGCCACCGGCCCACCCGCGGGTGCAGCGTGAGCAACGCGTGCTCCGCGGTGGCGTCCAGCACCAACGCGGACGCCGTGAGATGCCCCGGCTCGCAGGAACGCCGGCAAGCGTCCTCACGGGCCGCCAGGAAGCCCAGGTAGGCCTCCTTCAACGCGTCCTGCCCGGTGAACTGGCGCAGCGTGGAGACCGCGTCGTCGTGCAGCGTCACAGCTCGATCAGCCCTTCCAGCGGCTCGCGCGGCGTCAGCGGCTCGGTCGGATGCCCGACCGCCACCGCGCCCAGCGGTTCCCAGTCGGCCGGAACGCCCAGCACGGCGCGCACGACGTCCGCGCAGAAGATCGTCGACGACACCCAGCACGAGCCGAGCCCCTCGGCGGCCAGCGCCACCAGCAGGCCCTGCACGGCGGCGCCACCAGCGACCGTGAACATCGTCTTCTCGGCGGCGGCGCGTCGCTCATCGGGGTAGCTGTGCGAACCGTCGCGAACGAGGAACGGCACCACGATCTCCGGCGCCTCCACCAGCAGGTCACCGCGGCGAACCCGGCGCGCGATCTGCTCGGCCGTGAACCCGTCCCCGAGCAGATCGGCTTCCCACTGCATCCGCATCGCCTGCAACAGCTCGGCTCGCTTCTCGCGCACCAGCACGAACCGCAACGGCTTCGTGTGGTGCGGAGCGGGCGCGGTCAACGCAGCGCCAACAGCGCGCTTCACCGCAGCGAGATCAACCGGCTCGGACGTGTAGAACCGCACGGACCGCCGCATCAGCACGGCCTCGGCGCGGCCCTGAGCCAGCGCCTCCTCGGTGCCGAGCCGGAACAGGTCCTCGTCGGTCGGCCGGGTCAGATCGCGCGCGGTGGACCCGTCGTCCACCACCTCGAACCCGCGCAGCACCGCCACCGGCACCGCCCCGAGCTTGCCCTTGACCAGGTCGGCGGCGGACGCGATCTCGTCCGCGATCGCCACCTGGGTCACGACCAGTTCGTTGCCGTGCTCGTCGACCGACCCGGCGTAGTCGTGCAGCACGCGGATGCCGGACGCGCCGATCGCGGCGTCGGTCTGGCCGATCCGCCACGCGCGGCCCATCGTGTCGGTCACCACCACGGCGACCTCGACGCCGAGCAGGGCTTTGAGAGCCCCCCGCAACGCCGCCGCGGACCCGTCCGGATCCACCGGGAGCAGCGCGATCTCGTCGCCGGCCACGTTCGACGCGTCGACCCCGGACGCGGCCTGCACGATGCCGAGCTTGTTCTCGGTGATCAGCGTGCGCATCTTGCGGGCGAGCACCCGCACGGACTCGGCCTCGACGTGCTCGCGCCGGATCCTGTCGCGTTCCTCCGGATCGGCGGGCACGCGGACGAGCCGTCCCTCTACTTTGGACAGCACCTTGGACGTCACGACCAGCACGTCGCCGTCGCGCAGCCAGGGTGCGGCAGCGGCGATCGCTGCGGCAAGATCGTCGCCGGGGCGAAATTCCGGCAGGCCCGGTACCGGCAGCAGCTCCAGCGCCGCGGCGGCGTGATCAGTCAACGTCGACTCCGGCCAGTTCCAGCGCGTCACGGGCCATCTGCGCCGTGGCGTCCACATCGGACATCAGCAGCGGAACCGCGCGAACCGCGACCCCTGGAACGTCCGCGCGGTCACCGGTGTGCACCAGCCACGCGTCGAGAATGCCGTCTTCAGAGCACTTGCGGGAGCCGTAGAGCCGCCCGACCGCCTCGGCCGAGGTCTCCACCCCGATCGCGTCCAGACAAGCGTCGGCCATGCCCCGCAACGGTTTTCCGCCAATGATCGGCGACAGGCCCACCACGCCGGCCTCGGTCTTGCGCAACGCGTCGCGCACGCCGGGCACGTTCAAGATCGTGCCGATGCTCACAACCGGGTTGGACGGGGCCAGGATCACCGCGTCCGCCTCACCGATCGCGTCCAGCACGCCAGGCCCCGCGGTCGCGGCTTCGGCGCCCACGAACGCGAACGACTGCGCCGGGATGCCCGCCCGGTGCTTGACCCACCACTCCTGGAAGTGGATCGCCCTCGGTTCGCCGTCCAGCTCGACGACGACGTGCGTCTCCACCCGGTCGTCGGACATCGGCAGCAGCCGCACGCCCGGCTGCCAGCGGTCGCACAACGCCTCGGTGACGGCCGACAGCGGGTACCCGGCGCGCAGCATCCTGGTGCGAACGAGGTGCGTCGCCATGTCGCGGTCGCCGAGCCCGAACCAGGTCGGCTCGGCGCCGTACGCAGCGAGCTCCTCCTTGACGGTCCACGACTCGCCCGCACGGCCCCAGCCGCGCTCCGTGTCGATCCCGCCGCCCAGCGTGTACATGCAGGTGTCGAGGTCGGGCGTGATGCGCAACCCGTGCATCCACACGTCATCGCCGGTGTTGACCACCGCGGTGACGTCAGCCCCGAGTTGCTTGAGTCCCTGCAGGAACCGTGCTCCGCCGACCCCGCCGACCAGTGCTACGACCTTCACGCCAAGCCATGCTTCCACAAGGGTCCGACGGGCCTACAGGTAGCGCCAGAACGCGAAGACGATCGAACCGGAGTTCGCCGCGACGCGGTCGCCGCCGACCGCCTCGAAGATCGCGGTCGCCGCCTGGAAGAACAGCATGCTGACCTCGGAGAACGTCAGCAGCACGGCGAAGAGCACCAGCGGCGCCCACATCCGGGCCTTCGCGCCGAACTGCTGCGCCTTGTACGACATGAACGGCTCCAAAACACCCCAGCCGTCCAAGCCGGGAATCGGCAGGATGTTCAGCAGGAACGCGAACACCTGCAACAAAGCCAGGTACGAAATGGCGCCGGCGAGCGCGTCAGGCGGCGAGAAGAGCGTGACGATTCCCGCGAGGAGCACGCCGATCACGAGGTTCGTGGCCGGTCCCGCGAGCGAGACCAGCGACTCGACCTTCTTCGACCGCAGCGCGTGGTGGTTGATCCACACAGCGCCACCCGGAAGGGGGATTCCGCCGACCGCGAGCAGGACCAGCGGCAGCACGATGCTCAGCACCGGGTCGGTGTAACGGCGGATGTCGAGAGTCAGATAACCCTTGTCGCGTACGGAGAAGTCGCCGCCCTTGTACGCGACGGCGGCGTGCCCGAACTCGTGCAGGCACAGCGTTACCGCCCACCCGGCGAGTACGAAGAGGATGGTGCCCGAGATGATGGCCACGTCACCTTCGAGCAGGGTGAGTGCGGCTCCGGCGGCGGTCACCGCGAGCAGGCCGAGGAACAGTGGACTGGGGCGCACTGCTGATCGCTTCACCCCACCAGTGTGGCGTGTCGGCTGGCGTGGTGGGCCGTTCGGGCACCTGTTGCGACACCTGAATCACTGTCTGTGCTGCCAGTCAAGGTTTTTGCGGCCATCTGCGCGAATATCCCCCGACGTGTGGACTCCGCTTGACCGCCCGCTGTGACGCAGGTGTAATCACATCGGTGTCATTCGTCGTTGTGGGAACGGCGTCTGGCGTCCGCCAACCGGGGAGAGCGGAAGGCGAGGAGGCGGACGAAATGCAGGAATTCGAAGAAGATCACGTCGCGCAGCCGGTAGTCCAGGGCGAGCTGTCGTACCTGTTCGACCCTGCCGACGAGCAGGACTGGCAGGAGCGCGCGCTTTGCGCGCAGACGGATCCCGAGGCGTTCTTCCCCGAAAAGGGTGGTTCGACGCGGGAGGCCAAGCGCATCTGCCTGGGCTGCGAGGTGCGTTCGGAGTGCCTTGAGTACGCACTCCAGCACGACGAACGCTTCGGCATCTGGGGCGGTCTCTCGGAGAGAGAACGCCGCAAGCTGAAGAAGCGGGCCGTCTAACGCGGTCAGAAGTGTGATCTTTGTGCCTTAACTTGAGGACGTGACAAGTCCTCACCCGAGGCTCCGGACCGCGCCGGTGCTGTGCGTCCTGGTCTGCCACGACGGCGACCAGTGGCTCAGCACGGCGCTGTCCGCGTTGCGGCGCCAGCGAATTCGCCCCAGGCATGTGATCGCGGTCGACACCGGATCCCACGATCGCACCGCGAAAGTCCTTGCCGAGGCGGAAGATCTGCTGGACGGCGTGCTGACGGCGCCTCGTGGCACGGGTTTCGGCACCGCGGTGCGTCTGGCGGTGGAGCACGCCGTCGAACGGTGGGGCGACCCCGGCAAATGGCTGTGGCTGCTGCACGACGACAGCGCGCCCGAACCCGACTGCCTGGCCGCCCTGCTCACCGCGGCCGAGGTGTCGCCGTCGGCTGCCGTGCTGGGCCCGCTGTGCCTCGATTGGGTGGATTCTCGTCTGGTCGTCGAGGCGGGTTTGTCGACCGATTCTTCAGGACATCGACAGACTGGCCTCTCGTCCGCCGAACATTCGGCGTCGTTCCAGCAGAGCACCGAAGTGCTCGCGGTCTCGTCCGCGGGTTCGTTGATCCGTCGCGAGATCTGGCATCAGCTGGGCGGTTACGACGAGGCCATGCCGCTGCTGCGCGATGATCTCGACTTCGGCTGGCGCGCTAATCGCTCCGGTCATTTGGTCCTGTGCGTACCGGTCGCACGCATGCGACATGCGCGCGCCGCAACTAAAGGCGCACGTCGTTTGGATGCGGCCATGGCGCGGCCGGGTCCGTCTTTTCGAGGCGTGGACCGCGCGCACGGCATGCGCACCTTTCTGGTCAACACCTCGGGTTTCTCGTTCCTGATCGGACTCCCGCGCCTGCTCTTTCTGTCTTTGCTGCGGGCTTTGGGTTTCCTGTTCCTCCGACGTTTCGGCGACGCGCACGCGGAAGTGGGCGCCGCGCGTTACCTGTTGACCCGAGGCCGGCTCCTCGAAGGCCGTCGCGCTCGTCGGGGCTCGGCCGTCGTGCCGGGCCTCTTCACCTCTCGTCTGACCCGGTTGCGCAACGCCGTCCGGGCCGGCGCGGCGTTCCTGATCCGACGGCGTGTCGAGGCCGACGCGGCATTGGGTCGTTTGCCCGCGTCCGACTCTCGTTCGGCGTGGCTCGAACCATCCGAAGTGGACACTCGCCCGGTCGGTCCCTCCGCGCTGCCCGCCGGCGCCTCACGCGGCCGCCCGCGCGTGGCCGGTTTGCGCCGGCCTCCGATCGTCGTGCCGGTCGACGCCGCGTTGCCGGGTGCGCTGCGTCCTTCACCGCGGCCACGTCCGTCACCCGGCCCGCGCGGACCGGAGCTGGTCTTCGTCGAGGTCGACCAGTCACGGGTGTTGCGCTCGCTGCTGCTGGCCCCGCCGGTGCTGCTGGTGCTGGGCCTGTCGGTGGTCGCGCTGATCGCCAACTGGTCGCGCCTCGGCTTGGACCTCGCCGGCGGCCGGCTGCTGCCCGTGGGTTCCCTTGGCTCGGTCTGGTCGTCCTACCTGGCCTCCTGGCACCCGGTGTTCGGAGGCACCGCGGCTCCGGCTCCCGCGGCTCTGGCCGTGCTGGGCCTGATCCCCGGCGGACCTTCGTTCGCGGTGGCACTGCTGTTGCTCGGAGATATCCCCCTCGCGGCGTTGTCCGCCTACATCGCGTCACGGGGCATGCGCGTACGCCGGTCCGTGCGCGCGGTGGTGGCGGCGTTCTACGGACTGCTGCCCGTGGCCACCACAGCGGTGTCAGAGGGACGGCTGGACGTCGTCGTCGTCCACATCGTCACGCCCGTGGTGTTCGCCGGCGTGTACGCGGTGTTGCGCGCGTCGTCCACGCACGCCTGGTTGCCGATGGCTTCCGGCACGGCGCTCGGGGTTGCTGTTCTGGGCGCGTTTTCGCCGCTGACCCACGTGGTGGTGATCGTGGGTGCTCTTGGCGGGTTCATCGCGGTGTCCGGTGGCGCTCGTCGCATCGCCGCGTTGTTCGCCATCGTGTTGTTGCCCATGGCGTTGTTGTTGCCTTGGCCCGCGGTGTTGTTGCAACACCCCGAGATGGTCCTGAACGGGCTCGGGGCGGCGTTCTCCTCGCCTCCGCCGAACCTGATCGTGTGCTCGGTGTTCGTGGCGGCGGCTTTCGCTGCCGCTGTGCTGCGGCCGAACGCTTCGATGTTGCCGGGGCTGTTGGTGATCGTGCTGGCGATCGCCGCTCTCGCTGCGGTGGCCGCGGTCAAGGCCTGGCCCGGGACACCGTTGGTGATCTTGGCGTGGGGGCTCGTGTGTGTGGTGCTCGCCGGGTGTCAGCGCGGTGTTGCGCCGGGTATCGCCGGGCAGGCTCGGGTTCGGCGTGCGGTGTACCTCGTTGGAGTGGTGACGTTGGTCAGCCTCGGGGTGGCCGGGTTGCTGGATCTTCGTGGCGGGCCGTTGAAGGCTGATGGCGGGGTGCGGCTGTCGTCGTCGTTGACCGCTGAGCTGGAGCGGACCGGGCGGTCCGTGCTGATCCTCGGCTCACCTGTCCGGCAGGTGGCCGGGCGGATGCCTGCGTTCGGGGACGACGATCTGGTGCCGACTGTTTCCTCGCCGGCTCGGTTGCGGCGGTGGAACTCGTCGCTGCTGGACGGGGCAGGGCCGGTGGTGACGCTGGCGTTGGCTCAGGCCGCGTCTTCCGGGGTTTCGTTCCTGGTGCTGCCTTCTGAGGAGGCTGCTTCGCGGGTTCGGGCCGCTGGTGGTGAGTTGGTGTCCGTGGCGCCTGCGGCTTCTGATGGGCGGCCGGTTCTGCGGTTGCGGTTGGCTGCGGACACCGGGGTGTTGCTCGGTCCGGACCTGGCTCGCCGGGCTCGTACCGGTGGAGAGCCGCCGGCTGAGCTGGCTGCTGCTGGGATTGCGCCGGTGAACGTGTCGTTGCCTGAGGTGGCGGTTCGGGTTTCTGCTGGTGGGGATGGGCGCGTGCTCGTTCTGGCCGCTGAGGACGAGCCCGGGTGGGTTGTTTCTGTGGATGGGGTGCAGGTGCCGGTCGTGCGGGCTTGGGGGCACTTGGTCGGGGTGCCGTTGCCCGGAGACGCGGCCGAGGTTCGGGCGGAGATGTCGACGACGCTCCGCGACTTCCTGTTGCTGGCTCAGGCTGCGGCGGCGCTGTTCACGGTGCTGACGGCGATTCCGTCTCGCCGTCGGGCGTGAGGTCGCCGTTCTGGCGTGTGTGAGAGGGGTTTCAGCCCTCGTCGACCACGTCCGGGTCCAGGCCCAGGTAGTTCGCCACCTGTTCCACGAGGACGTCGTGCACCAGGTCGGCCAGGTCGGCGCCGTCCTTCGCCCGCGCTTCCAGAGGGCGGCGGTAGAGCACGATTCGGGCTCGGTTGTCGGACCCGGTCGGCAGCAGGCGGGCGAGCGGGACGTTGCCGTCCTCGACCACGCCGTCCTCACCCTCCACCTGGACGTCCGGGACGTCGTCCACGGCCACGTCGAGCTGGGTGAGCTCGGTGCGCCAGCGGGCCTCGATGGGCTCCAGCGCCTCGATGACCAGGGCGTCGAAGCGTTCGGCCCGGGAGCGGGCGGCCGGCAGCGTGGCGGGATAAAGAGGGCCGCGCAGGCCTCGGCCGTGCCGGTCTCGGTTGCGCCGGCGGGGCGAGTCCTGTCGACGTGAACCTCGTGCCATCACCACAACCGAGCAGCCTAGTTGCTGTGCCGAGCGAGCAAACACAGCGTGCCTCACACACAGGCTCGCGTGGACGCGCTATCGTCCCCGATCGTGCGGAGCGTGAGACGGTGCTCGCGAACCGGGTGTGCTAACCCGGCTGTCGCCACGCTCACCTACGCCTATGCGGACTCCACCGCAGTCGTCGGACCGCTCGCCACGTACTCCGAACCGCACAGCTACGACTTGTGCGAGGAGCACGCGTTGCGGCTCACGGCGCCGCGTGGGTGGGAGGTCGTGAGGCATCAGGGTGAGTTCGCGGCGCCCGAGCCCACTGTGGACGACCTGACGGCCCTGGCCGAGGCCGTGCGTGAGGCTGGGCGGGCTGATGTGAGTCCGAAGGTGCCGGATGTGCCGTTGGGCACTCAGAGGCGCGGTCACCTGCGGGTATTGCCGGATCCGCACGAGGACTGAGCGACCACACGCGTCGCAGATCCGCTCGCCGGTAGGCTGCCGTGCAGTAGCCGTCAAGAGCGAGTTTCGGGAGTGTGCGGCGTGCGTGACCTGTCCGGCATCGTCAAGGCGTACGACATCCGCGGGGTGGTCGGCGAACAGCTGGACGCCGGTGTGGTCCGCGACTTCGGCGCGGCCTTCGCCCGCCTGGTCGGCGGACCGGCCATTGTGATCGGTCATGACATGCGCGACTCCTCGCCGGGGCTCAGCAGGGCGTTCGCCGAGGGTGCCCAGGCGCAGGGCGTGAACGTCATCAGCATCGGCCTGGCCAGCACGGACATGCTGTACTTCGCGTCCGGCAAGCTGGACCTGCCGGGTGCCATGTTCACCGCGAGCCACAACCCCGCGCAGTACAACGGCATCAAGCTCTGCCGCGCGGGCGCCTCGCCGGTCGGTCAGGACACCGGTCTCGCGCAGATCCGCCAGGACGCCGAGAACCAGGTCCCGGACGCCGAGGGTGTCGAGCCCGGCACGTTCGAAGAGCGCAACATGCTCGTCGACTACGCGGCGTACCTCAACAACCTGGTCGACCTGAAGAACATCCGTCCACTGAAGATCGTCGTGGACGCGGGCAACGGCATGGGCGGCTACACGGTGCCGCAGGTCTTCGAGGGCCTGCCCATCGAGGTCGTGCCCATGTACTTCGAGCTCGACGGCAGCTTCCCGAACCACGAGGCGAACCCGCTCGACCCCAAGAACATCGTCGACCTCCAGGCCCGCACGAAGGCCGAGGGCGCGGACGCCGGTGTCGCGTTCGACGGCGACGCGGACCGCTGCTTCGTGGTCGACGAGAACGGCGACCCGGTCAGCCCGTCCGCGATCACGGCGCTGGTCGCGGTGCGCGAGCTCGCCAAGGACCCCGGCGGCACGATCATCCACAACCTGATCACCTCGCACGCCGTGCCGGAGATCGTCAAGGAGCACGGCGGCAAGCCCGTGCGCACGCGCGTCGGCCACTCGTTCATCAAGGAGGAGATGGCCAAGACCGGCGCCATCTTCGGCGGCGAGCACTCGGCGCACTACTACTTCCGCGACTTCTGGCGTGCCGACACCGGCATGCTGGCCGCGCTGCACGTGCTGGCCGCGCTCGGTGAGCAGGACGGTCCGCTGTCGAAGCTGACCGAGGTCTACAACCGCTACGCGGCTTCCGGTGAGATCAACTCCACGGTGGCCGACCAGGCCGGCCGGATCGCCGCGATCAAGGACGCGTACGGGTCGAAGGACGGCGTCACGATCGACGAGCTGGACGGTCTCACCGTGCAGCTGGCGGACGGGTCGTGGTTCAACCTGCGGGCCTCGAACACCGAGCCGCTGCTGCGCCTGAACGTCGAAGCCGCCACGCCCGAGGCCGTCGCCGCGCTCAGCGACGAGGTCCTCGCGATCGTGCGGGCCTGAGGAGAACAACGTGGCCGTCAAGCTCGAAGAGCAGTTGCTGGAGATCCTCGCCTGCCCGTGCCCTGAGCACGCGCCGCTGCAGCTCGGGACCGCTGAAGACCCGGAGGCGGACTTCCTCACGTGCACCGCGTGCGGCCGTTCGTTCCCGGTGCGCGACGGCATCCCGGTACTGCTGCTGGACGAGGCGGTCGAGCCGCCGTCGGCTGAGTGATCCCGTGCTCGACGACACGCTGCTCGACGACCCGAGCCGCCTCGCCGACGCCGACACCGGTGGCTGGCTGCGCGCCGCCGCGCGGGCGGGGGCACAGGTCCGTTCCACCGCCGAGGCCGCGGCCGAGGCGGGGGTGGAGCGGATCTTCTCCGAACGCCCGCGCGCGGTCGTGCTGGTCACCAGGCCTGGCCACGCGGTCACGGTCGCGGGCGTCGTCATGGCGTTGCTCGGTCCTGGCTGCTCGGTCCCGGTCGTGGTCGCCGACGAGGTGCCGCCGTGGGTCGGCGCTCTCGACGTGGTGCTCGCGCACACCGAGGACCCCGGCGACCGGGTGCTGGCCGAGTCGATCGACCGCGCTTCCCGCCGTGGCGCGCGGACTCTGCTGACGGCGCCGGACTCCGGCCCGATCGCTGCCGCCGCTGCCGGCCAGGCCGTGCTGCTGGCTCCCCGCGTCGACGTGCCGCCCGGCTTCAGCTTCCCCCGCGCGCTCGCCGCGTGGCTCGTGGTGCTGAACTCGCTGGGCCTGCTCAAGGTGGACGTCGGCCTCATCGCGGACGAGCTCGACCGCGAGGCCGAGCGCGACCACCCGATGCACGAGTCGTTCGTGAACCCGGCGAAGTCGCTGGCGCTGCGCGTCGCCGACCGCACGCCGCTGCTGTGGGGCCTCGACGAGGTCGCCACGTCGGTGGGCGTGCACGGGGCCGGCGTGCTCGCCGCGTTCGCCGGGGTAGCCTGCGACGTCGCCGGGTATCCGCAGGCGCTGACCCGCCCGGTGCTGCACCGCCGCGCGGTGCAGGGCACTTCCGGTGCGGATCTCTTCGCAGACCCGGACGACGAGCCGGGCAGCGGGCTCGTGCGCGTGCTGTTGCTGGCCGTGCGCCAGGGCCCGGTGGCCGATGCTGTGCGGCACGCCGCCGAGGACGCTCTGCCGGGAGCCGACGTCTTGGAACCGGCCGTCGAGGTGGCGGGAGGCGACGCGGTCAGCGCCGCGCTGCTCGCGCTCCGCTTCGAACTGGCCGCGCTGTATCTCGGGCTCGCCGCCGGAACTCTCGGTGGCAACCCGTACTGATTTGGGAGCTGACTCAGAAGTGGACCTGCTGCACAACGCGGTAAGGCCGTACGCGTGGGGCTCGCGCACGGCCATCGCCGAGCTGCTCGGGAAGGAGGTGCCCGCACCCCATCCCGAGGCAGAGCTGTGGATGGGCGCCCATCCCGGCGACCCGTCCCGCGTGACCGGCGCGGACGGCGTGCAGCGCTCGTTGCTCGACCTGCTGTCGGCAGACCCCGACGGCCAGCTGGGCACGCGCGTCTCCGAGCGGTGGGGCAGCAGGCTTCCGTTCCTGCTCAAGGTGCTCGCCGCCGAGGAAGCCCTGAGCCTGCAGGCACATCCGTCCGCTGCCCAGGCGGCGGAGGGTTTCGCCGCAGAGGAACGCGCCGGTGTGCCGCGCGACGCCGCGGTCCGCAACTACAAGGACCCGGCCGCCAAGCCCGAACTGATCTGCGCGCTGACCGAGTTCCACGCTCTCGCCGGGTTCCGCGAGCCGTCTCGGACCGTCTCGCTGCTGCGCACGCTGGACGCGCCCGCGTTGTCGCCGTACACCGAGATGCTGGTCGCGCAACCGGACTCGTCGGGCCTGCGCGCGTTGTTCACGATGCTGATCACGCTGCCGCAGACCTCGCTGTCGACGTTGCTGCCGCAGGTTCTCGACGCGTGCGTGCTGCACGTGAAGGAGCACGGCGAGTTCGACCTGGAATGCCGCACGGTCCTGGAGCTCGGCGAGTCCTATCCCGGCGACGCGGGCGTGCTGGCCGCGTTGCTGCTCAACCGCATCGTGCTGCAGCCCGGCGAGGCCATCCACCTGCCCGCCGGCAACCTGCACGCGTACCTGCGCGGCACCGGCATCGAGATCCTGGCGAACTCGGACAACGTCCTGCGTTGCGGCCTCACCCCGAAGCACGTCGACGTGCCGGAGTTGTTGCGCGTGCTGGACTTCACGTGCGGCGACATGCCGGTGTCGACCGGTGAGGAAGTCGCGCCGGGTGTCCGCGTGTACCGCACGCCCGCGCCGGAGTTCGAGCTGTCGCGCCTGGACCTCACCGGTGAGGCGCGGATCAACCACGACGGCCCGCAGATCCTGATCTGCACGTCCGGCGCGGCGGTGCTCTCCAACGCCCGCGGGGACGAGGTCCGGTTGGCGCGCGGCGAGTCCGTGTGGCTGCCCGCGTCCGACCCAGCGGTGATCGTCCGACCGGATGGTGTTGAATCCGCTCAACTTTTCCGCGCCACGGCAGGGAACGACTAAGGTTCACGACCGGACAAAGCGGACGTGCTTTGGCCAGGACTGGTTGCGAGGAGACAGGCGTGTCAGCAGGGGGCGGGACCAAGGCCATCATCGCGGCGTTGGCGGCGAACGCGGGTATCGCGGTGGCCAAGTTCATCGGCTTCGCGATCACCGGGTCGTCATCGATGCTCGCCGAGGCAGTGCACTCGGTCGCGGACACCTCCAACCAGGGCCTGCTGCTGCTCGGCCAGAAGACGGCTCAGCGCAAGGCCACCAGGCTGCACCCGTTCGGCTTCGGCCGCGACCGGTACTTCTGGTCGTTCGTGGTCGCCCTGATGCTGTTCAGCCTCGGCTCGGTCTTCGCGCTGTACGAGGGCATCCACAAGCTGCAGCACCCGTCCGAGCTGGACAGCCCGATCGTCGCCGTCGCGATCCTCGTCGTGGCGATCGGCCTGGAGACCTACAGCTTCATCACCGCGATCACCGAGTCGAAGAAGATCAAGGGCGACGTCAGCTGGTGGGGCTTCATCCGCCAGTCCCGCACGCCGGAGCTGCCGGTCGTGCTGCTGGAGGACGCCGGCGCGCTGCTCGGTCTGGTGCTGGCGCTGCTCGGCGTCGGCCTCACCACACTGACCGGTGACGCGGTGTTCGACGCGCTCGGCACCATCGCCATCGGCGTGCTGCTGGGCATCATCGCGGTCATCCTGATCATCGAGATGAAGTCGCTGCTGATCGGTGAGGGCGCCTCGGACGCCGACCTGGACATCATCTGTGACGAGCTCGCGGCCGGGAAGGTGCAGCGGGTCATCCACATCAAGACCCAGTACATCGGCCCGGAGGAGCTGCTGGTCGCGGCGAAGATCGCGCTGGAGCCGCAGCTGCCGCTGGACGAGGTGGCCCAGGCCATAAACGATGCGGAGCAGCGGGTCCGCAACAAGGTGCCGCACGCCCGTCTCATCTACCTGGAGCCCGACCTCGACCGCTCCATCATCACCACCCCCTGACCCCTGCCCGTGGCGCGGCCGTGCCGGTGGCGTGCATGACCCGGCCGTAGAGCGCGCCCTGTACAGGCGGCTCCACGGCCGGAGTCGTC
>NZ_JBEXPJ010000056.1:0-46480 GCF_040611995.1 Lentzea sp. NPDC006480 | reverse complement strand
GCGTGACCTGCGAGAGGTTCACGGCCTGCGCGCGCGTGTCGCCCAGTCGTCGTACGGCTTCGAGGACGGCTTTTTGCGCTGCCTTGAGGAGCTGCCGGCCCCAGGCGAGGCCTGCCGCCGTGAGCGCGCCCCAGATCGCGAGCGCGGCGATCGACCTCGGTGAGCCGAGGTCGCTGAGCGCGTCTCCCAGTGTCGCGGCGAGCACGGTGGACGGGATGAGGCCCAGTGCGGTGCCGGTGGCGAAGTGCCGCGGTTTGACCGACGTGACGCCGGCACCGTAGTTCGCCGGCGTGAAGGGCACGATCGGGAGCAGCCGGACGACCAGTGTGGCCTCGACGCCTTTCTCGGCGAACACGTCTTCGATCGTGTGCAGCCGCTCCCCCAGCCAGTTCCGCACGGCTTCGCGGCCGAGCCCGCGGGCGATGCCGAACGCGATCATCGCCCCCGCCGTGAACCCCGCGATCGCCAGTGCGCTCCCCCACGCGACGCCGAACAGCAGCCCCGCCGCCGTGGCGAGGACCGGTTTCGGGAAGAAGATCGCCGTGCCGAGCGCGCAGAGCGTCAGGAACGCCGCTGGGGCCAATGTGCCCGCTTGGCTGACTCGTTCGCGGAGCTGTGCGCCGTCGGGGATGTCCACGAACTGTGCGATGGCGGCCAACGCGACCACGAGCAGCACCAACAACACAAGGCCCGCACGTCGCATCAGTCCAACCTACCCACCTGAATGGAACAAACCTCGCGCCGCAGCGGGCCGCACTGCCACCCTCAAGATCATGATGAGGACAGGTGTGGGCGTTGTGATGGCACTGGCGTTGGGGACCGCGCCTGCCCAGGCGGCTGCGGGTTCGTTCGCGGTGAGCGTGCCGGGCGGCGAGCTGGCCGGTCGCGTTGCCTGGAACGCGTCGACCGCCACGGTGGACGCGGTGGTCGTGGGGCACCGGCAGGACAGGTGGACGACCGCGATCGTCCTGGCGTATTCCGGCGACACCCAGGTCGGCGCCTGGACGCAGGGCGTGCTTCGCGAGGCCAAGGAGTTCTCGGTCGAGCTCGGCGAGCCCGGTGTCGTCGTCTCCCGCGTCACGGCGCAGGTGTGCGCGCCGGTCGGCCAGACCCGCGAGCGGTGCAGCTCGGTCAAGGAACTTCACCGCCGCTGAGGCATGCTGGGCGGTATGACCGTGACGCTGCCGTCAGGAGAGATCGTCCCAGCCCTGGGCATGGGCACGTGGATGATGGCCGAGCACCCTTCTCTGCGCGCCGCCGAGATCGCGGCGCTGCGGGAGGGTCTCGACCTCGGCCTGGCGTTGATCGACACCGCCGAGATGTACGGCTCTGGTGCCTCGGAGTCGCTCGTCGGCGAGGCGGTCCGCGGCCGCCGGGACGAGGTGTTCCTGGTGTCGAAGGTGTTGCCCTCCAACGCTTCGGTGTCCGGGACGGTGCGCGCGTGCGAGGCCAGCCTGCGCCGCCTCGGCACCGACCGCCTGGATCTCTACCTGCTGCACTGGCGCGGCAGTGTGCTGCTGTCGCAGACGGTGGAGGCGTTCACGGGGCTGGTGTCGTCCGGCAAGATCCGGCATTGGGGCGTCAGCAACTTCGACCTGGCGGACATGCGCGAGCTGGTGGAGTTGTCCGGCTCCTGCCAGACCAACCAGATCCTCTACAACCTGTCGCGGCGCGGCCCGGAGTACGACCTGCTGCCGTGGCACGCGTCGGCCGGCCTGCCGATCATGGCCTACTCCCCCGTCGAGCAGGGCCGGTTGCTGGGCTCGCCGGTGCTCGCTTCGGTGGCGGCCCGCCACGACGCCACGCCCGCCCAGGTGGCGCTGGCGTGGGTGCTGCGGCTGCCCGGTGTCATCGCGATCCCCAAGGCGGGTTCTGCCGCGCACGTGCGGGAGAACGCGGCGGCTTCGGCGTTGCGGCTGTCCTCTGAGGACCTGGCGGAGCTGGACCGCGCCTTCCCTCCCCCCGCGGGTCCTGAGCCGCTCGAGATGCTTTAGTTCCTTGCCATGAGCTGGACTGGGATCGAGAGCTGGATCCGCGCGACGTCGCCGACGCTGCACGCCGCGCTCCGGCCGCCCGCCACGGACGCGGACATCGCCGCCGCGGAGGAGACGCTCGGGCTGTTGCTGCCGGCCGAGCTCGTCACGTGGTGGCAGCAGTTCGGTGGCATCGCGCAGACGTACACGCATTGGCCGCTCATCCCGCCGCACTGGCAGCCGCACGGGCTGGAGGACGCGCTTCGGTTGCGCAAGCTGATGATCCAGGCGATCAGCGGCATCCACTTCGCGACGCGGGGCGAGGAGAAGGACTTCGAGGCGGCGGCCTTGCGGGAGCCCGCGGGGACGCCGTGCGTGGAGCTGTGGCTGCCCGCGTGGTTACCGGTGGCGGGTGATGGCGCCGGGTACGAGCTCTTCGTGGACCTGCGCGGCGGGGCGCGGCACGGGTGCGTGATGGAGTGGGACAAGTACAGCGGCGCGGACCGCGAACCCGTGTGGCCCGGCGTCACCGCGATGCTGGAGGAGACCGTGCGGGCGTTGAGCGGTGAGCACGAGCAGCATCGCCTGGTGTTCGAGCACCACAACTTCTTCTGGGAGTGAGACGTCCGTCCCACTCTCACCCTGCGCTCACACCTCGTTCAGTAACGTGAACCGGTCTTGCCAACCAGACACCAGGAAGCGAGGTGAGCGACACATGCCAGGCGACAGTAGCCCGCGCAGGTCTTTCACCTCGCACGCTCCAGTTTCTGGCGTGTGACGCACACCCCCTGCACAACAAGGGGAGTCACACGATGCACGTCTTCGACATGACGCTGCGCATTGCCGAGAGCATGGGCCTCGGCGCGTTGATCGGTTTTGAGCGGCAGTACCGCTCGCGCATGGCGGGCCTGCGCACCAACGCCCTCGTGGCGGTGGGGGCGGCGCTGTTCGTGCTTTTGTCCGCGCAAGGGTTCGACGGCCAGGGCGACCCGACGCGGGTCGCCGCCCAGGTGGTGTCCGGCATCGGTTTCCTGGGCGCGGGCGTGATCCTGCGCGACGGGCTGTCCGTGCGCGGACTCAACACCGCGGCCACGCTGTGGTGCGCGGCCGCGGTGGGGTCGCTGGCGGGTGCCGGGCTGCACGTCGTGGCGGCCGCGGGCACGGTGGCGATCATCGCGGTCAACGTCGGCCTGCGTGAGCTCGGCCGCGCCGTGGACCGCAAGGAGGACTAACGCGGCTGGTAGGTCAGGCAGTTCGCGTGGTGGTCGCCCTGGCCCTCGCCGATGCGCACGCTCGGCGCCGTGCACTCCAGCGACGAGTTGTGCGTGCAGTCCGTCCGCGAACAGGCGCCCACCTGGGCGACGACCTTGTCCAGACCGCCCTTGGTGCCCAGCGGGATGAACGTGCCGCAGTCGGCCGCGCCGTTGTCGCCGCGCACGGTGATCGCGAACGCGTGGCAGCCGTCGTGGTTGTACGAGCAGTCGCTCACGGTGCAATCGTGGACGGAGGGCATCGCCGGGTTCTCGAGGGTGGTCATGTCCGCTCCTGCCGTGGTGGGAAAGGTTCGGTGATTCGGACGATGCCACCACGGCAGAAGGGCCGCAATTCGAACGAGAATTAGGCGAGCCTATCCTCAAGAATGGCGATCGCGTCGGTCAGCCACTGTCGTTGCGCGGCGCTGAGCAGCGGTAACGCCGCTTCGAAGTCGATCTGGTCCTTTGGACGTGGCGATTTCGACTTGTAGAAGAGCTGGATCTCCGGCACGAGGTACGGGATGCCGGAAGCGGTGATGTTCCCGATCGAGGAGATGCTTCGACGCACGTCTGGATGGCGGCGTGAGACCCAGTCCTCGCCATCGGATTCGTCGAGCATCACCTGCACTCGCCAGTGGTCGGAGCCCGCCGGCCGGCACCAGATGTCGTGCACACCGACAGGCAGGACCTCGCCGGGTCGCCACGGGCGGAGCGTTCCCGGCGGGTCGGCCGCCCACCACTCCCAGCCGGCCAGCGCGCGTTGTACGGCGAGCTGACCGCGGCGCAGCACCAACACGTCGATGTCGGAGTGCGAGCGCAGCGGGCGCCCCACAGCCAGCTCGATCGCGTACCCGCCTGCGATCCACCACGGCGCGCCCGTGAACAGCCCGGCGACCTCGGCCGGGCTGAGCGGGTCCCACGGGAGCTCGGTGAGGTTCAGCCGTGGTCCAGGATTCGGCTCAGGAACCGTCGGGTGCGTTCCTCTTGCGGGTCGCCGATCACCTGTGCGGGCGGGCCGCTTTCCACGATCACGCCGCCGTCGAGGAACAGCACCTGGTCGGCGACGTGGGACGCGAACTGGATCTCGTGGGTCACGATCACCATCGTCCAGCCCTGCGAGGCCAGGTCCTTGATCACCGCCAGCACCTCCCCCACCAGCTCCGGGTCCAGCGCGGAGGTCGGTTCGTCGAAGAGCACCACGCGTGGCTTCAGGGCCAGGGCCCTGGCGATGCCGACGCGTTGCTGCTGGCCGCCCGACAGCTGGTACGGGTACGACGAGGCACGGTCCGCGAGGCCCACCTGGTCCAGCAGGACGCGCGCTTCGGCCTCCACTTCCTCGACCGGGCGGTGTTGCGCCACGACCGGGCCCTCGGTGAGGTTCTGCAGGACGGTGCGGTGCGGGAACAGGTTGTGCGACTGGAAGACCATGCCGCTCTGCCCGCGCAGCCGCTGACTCACCACCCGACCTGCCTTACCTGCGGGCAAAGCGGCGAAGTCCACGGTCACGTCGTCGATGCGCACGACGCCGCGGTCCGGGGTGTCGAGGACGTTCAGCGAGCGCAGCAGGGTGGTCTTGCCGGAGCCGGACGGGCCCAGCAGGGCGGTGGAGGTACCGCGCGGGACGGAGAAGTCGATGCCGCGCAGGACGTCGAGGGAGCCGAAGGACTTGTGGAGGTCCGTGACCTCGATGCGAATGTCGGTCACGCGATCACGTACCTGTTCAGCCTGGTCTCCAGTCGTTTCTGGCCCGCGGAGAGCGCCACGCAGATCAGCCAGTAGTAGAGCCCCGCGAACGAGTACAGGGCGAGGAACTCGTTGCTCTCGGCGGCCGCGAGCTGCGACTCGCGGAAGAGCTCGGTCAGCAACACCACAGACCCGAGCGAGGTGTCCTTCAGCAACGACAGCAGCGTGTTGGACAACGGGGGCACGGCGGTGCGGGCCGCTTGCGGAAGCACGATGCGGCGCAGGGTCTGCGAGTAGTTCAGGCCGATGGTCGCCGCCGCCTCGAACTGGCCGCGCGGCACGGACAAGATCGCCGAGCGGATGACCTCGGCGGCATAGCCCGCCACGTTCAACGAGAAAGCCACCACCGCGGCGGTGAAGGGCGGGAACTTCAGGCCTATCTGGGGCAGGCCGTAGAAGACGATGAACAGCTGCAGCAGCAGGGGTGTGCCGCGGATGATCGAGATGAACGCCCGAGCCGCGCCCGACAGCACCCGGTAGGACGAGATTCGGGCCAGGGCGACGAGAAGTGCCAGGGCCAAGCCGATCGCGAACGACAGCGCGGTCAGCGGGATCGTCACCTTCACGAGGCCCACGAACATCGGCCACGCGGTAGAACGGATGACGTCCCAGGTGCTGCGCGGACCACGGCCCTGCGACAGATCCGCCGAGCCACCGTCCTCAACGGACACGTCCGCCTTGAAGTACTTCTGCGAGATGCCGCGCAGAGTGCCGTCCGCGCGAAGTGCGTCGATCGCCTGGTTCGCTTGCGACAGCAGCGAAGCATCGGCCTTGCGCAGTGCCAGGACCTGCTGGCTGCCCGACTGGCCCGCGTCACCCGCGATCTCGACGTCCTTGGAACCGGTCGTGGCGAGGTAGTCGAGCACGGCGATGTTGTCGTTGACGATCGCGTCGACCCGGCCCTGTTGCAGCAGAGCGGCGGCCTGGGCGAAGCCTTCGACGGCCTCCACGCGGGCTCCGGCGTCGCGGGCGACCTTGGCCCAGTTGCTGGTGCTGGACTGGGCGGTGGTCTTGCCGTTCAGGTCCGCGAGGGACTTGATGCGCGTGTCGCCGGCGCGGCGGACGATCACGCCGCGCGAGTAGGTGTACGGGGTGGACAGGCCGTACTTGGCCGCGCGTTCGGGGTTGACCGACACCTGGTTGGCGATCAGGTCGATGCGGCCGGAGTCGAGGGCGGGGAAGATCGCGTCCCACTGCGTCTCGACGAACTCCAGCCGCCAGCCGGCCTTCGCGGCGATCGCCTTGATCACCTCGATGTCGTAGCCGGTCAGCTCGGCGGTCTGGGGGTCGTGGAACGAGAACGGCGGGTAGGTTCCCTCGGTACCGACCTTCACCACCGGCTGTTGTTGCGCCGTCGCCGGTGGCGGGACGACGACCAACAGCAGCAGGAGCAGCAGAGCGCCCCTGATCACTTGTCGCATCCGGGCAGGGTAGAACGAACAGGGCAGGTGGTGCTGAAGATCCACTATGCGGGAAGCGCGAGGTGCGGTGGCATGGCGACGGTGACGACGGGCGACGGGCAGCTGGTGTCCTACGTGGACCACGGCGGCGACGGGCCCGCGGTGGTGCTGCTGCACAGCTTCCTGATGGACGCGTCGATGTGGGCGCCGCAGGTCGAGGCCTTCGCAGACGCCTACCGGCTGATCGCGGTCGACGAACGCGGTCACGGTGAGACGCCGGCGACCGGGCCGTTCGACCACTGGGACGTCGCGCGGGACGTGCTCGCGGTGCTGGACCACCTGAACATCGGCAGCGCCGCGGTGATCGGCACGAGCCAGGGCGGGTTCGTGGCGCTCAGGATGGCGTTGCTGGCCCCGGAACGGGTGAGGGCGCTCGCGGTGCTGGGCACGTCCGGCGAGGCGGAGGACGAGCAGATCGCCGCCGCCTACGACCAGCTCACCGAGGTGTGGATCGCGCAGGGGCCGGAGACCGTGGTCGAGGCCACCGCCAAGATCTGCCTGGGCGACCACGACGCCTCGGAGTGGATTCCGAAGTGGTCGCAGGTCGAACCCGAGCGACTGAGGCTGATCATGAACGCCCTGGTCAGCCGCGATGGCGTGCTGGACCGTGCCGGGGAGATCGCCGTGCCCATGATCGTGCTGCACGGCACGGCGGACCTCGCCTACCCCGTCGCGAAGGCCGAAGCCCTGACCGCCGCGCTGCCCAAGGCCGAGCTGGTCGTCGTCGACGGTGGCGCGCACTTCCTGAGCCTCACGCACGCCGCCGACGTGAACCCGCACCTGGAGCGGTTCCTCAGCGCGAACCTCTGACGGCCCACGCCCTGGCGGTCAACGAGATCGGGCCTTCCGCGGGCAGACGTGACCGGAGCAGGTCGCGGATCGCGTCGCGCTGCTCCACGGGCAGCGTCGCGGCGTAGGCGGGCGCCGCGCCGGTGCCGCCCTCGAACGGCTCCCAGAAGTCGGCGAAGTCGCGGAACACCGTGGGCACGACGATCCCGGTCACCTCGACGTCCCGCAGCCCGGCGCCGGTCCAGAACGTGCGCAACGGGTCGGGATCGCTCACGTCGCCGAAGCGCAGGCCTTCGTCCTCGGCCTCGGCGGCGGGGTCGACATCGCGGGCGGCGTCCCAGAACAGGCGCATCATCTGCATGCCGCTGCTGTAGTCCCACAGGTAGGAGCCCACGTACGACCCGACGCGGGCGAACTCGGCCACGGCCTGGGCGACATCAGGCACGAAGGTGAGCACGAGCCCGCTCACCACGACGTCGGCCTGGCGATCACCCAGATCCACCGCGGACCCGGCCTCGAACGTCGCGCCGGGGACCCGTTGCCTGGCGAGCTCCAGGAACGCGGCGGAGGGATCCACACCGGTCACCGACGAAGGCTGAGACTGCGCCAGCACGGTCTCGGTCAGCGCGCCGGTGCCGCAGCCGACGTCCAGCCACGACCGGCCCGGTGGCACGTCGAGCCACCGCAGGAACTCCACCGCGACCGGCCGGCTCCACCGGCCGACGTACCGCTCGTACGCGTCACCGCCGTCCCACATGCGAAGAAGCTAACGCAGCGAACGGAATCCCGCTCGGAGCTCCTCGGCGAGGATCCGCGGCTGTTCCCAGGCGGCGAAGTGCCCGCCCGCGGCGACGCGGTGGTAGTGGATCAGGTTCGGGTACGCGCGCTCGGCCCAGCTGCGCGGCGCCTGGTAGACCTCCTCGGGGAACACGCTGACCGCGACCGGCAGCGTCACGCCCTTCGCGGCGATCACCGAGTACTTGCTCTCCCAGTACAGCCGCGCCGCGGAGATCGCCGTGTTCGTGAGCCAGTAGAGCGAGATGTTCTCGACGACGTCCTGCCGCGACAACGACTCCTGGTGCCCGTCGAACGCCCGCGTGATCAGCGCGAGGCTCGCGAGGTTGTGGTCGATCATGAACGACGCCAGCCCCACCGGGGAGTCCGCGAACCCGGTCAGCGTCTGCGTGCGGGTCGCCATGATCCGCGCGTAGTTCTGTCCCTTGCCGTACCGGAACAGGATGTCCTGCCACGCTTTGAGCTCGTCGCCGACGAGTCCGGCAGGCTGCGGGCCACCGGCACGGGCGGCGTTGTCGATCTCGACCGGCACCGCGCCGGGCAGGTTCGTGTGCACGCCCAGCAACCCGGCGGGCTGCTGCATCGCCATCAGGTCGACGATCAACGCACCCCAGTCGCCGCCCTGCGCGACGTACCGGTCGTAGCCGAGACGCCGCATCAGCTCGATCCACGTGCGGGCGATGCGATCGGGTCCCCATCCGACAGTCGTGGGCTTGCCGGAGAAGCCGTAACCGGGCATCGACGGGATCACCAGGTGAAAGGCATCAGCGGGCCGGCCGCCGTGCGCGGTCGGATCGGTCAACGGCCCGATGATCTTCAGCTGCTCGATGACCGAGCCGGGCCAGCCGTGCGAGACGAGCAACGGCAGCGCGTTCTCGTGCTTCGAGCGGATGTGCAGGAAGTGGATGTCCAGCCCGTCGATCTCGGTCATGAACTGAGGCAGCGCGTTGAGCTTGGCCTCCGTCGTCCGCCAGTCGTACTCCTTGGCCCAGTAACGGGCGAGAGCACGAACGGTCCGCTGCGGCGCGCCCTGCGACAGGTCGGTGACGGTCTCCGCATCAGGCCAGCGGGTCTGCGCCACGCGGCGGCGCATCTCCGCCACCTCGCGCTCCGGGATCCGCACCCGGAACGGCCGGATCTCCCCCGCTGCCAGCGCCGGACCGGCGTTGAGCAGGCCGAACCCGACGGCGGCAGCGGCGGAGACGGACAGGAAACGGCGGCGAGACGGCTCGTTGGACACGCGAAAGACCGTACGAACGCTCCGTGACGGGTCGCGAGCGTCGCGTGACGGTGATCCGGTACGTCACCCGAGGAATAAGCGGGGTACAGTCCGGTTATACCCGGTGTGAAGACAGCTGTTCTGGGTGCGGGCCACGTCGGCCCCGTCATCGCCCGCCTCGCACTGGCGGCGGGTTACCCGGTGACCATCGCGGGCTCCGGCGACCCGGCGCGGATCGAGATGATCATCGAGTTCCTCGCGCCGGGTGCCACCCCGCTGGCGGCCGCCGACGCCGTCGCGGACGCGGACCTGGTGGTGCTCGCGATTCCGTGGCACCGGTTCGTGACGCTCGATCCCGGGATGTTCGCGGGCAAGGTCGTCATCGACGCCATGAACCAGTGGCCGCCCACCGCCGAGCCGCAGGGCACGAGTGAAGAGGTCGCGCAGCGGCTGGTGGGCGCGCGTGTCGTGAAGAGCCTCAACCACATCGCCTACCAGGACATGGAACCGCCGGACGGCAAGGCGGTCGGGCTGGCCGGCGACGACCCGGCGGCGCTGGACGTGGTGGCGGAGTTCTTGTCCCGCATCGGTTTCGAGCCGGTGCGCGTGGGTTCGTTGTTCGACGGGCGGCTGCTGGAACCCGGCAGCCCGGTTTTCGGGAAGTTCGCGAAGGAGCTGTCATGACCACGTTCGGGCTCGACACGTTCGGCGACGTCACGTTCGACGCCGAGGGCAAGCCGCTGACGCACGCCCAGACCATCCGCAACCTCGTCGAGGAGGGTGTGCTCGCCGACCAGGTGGGCCTGGACTTCTTCGGCATCGGCGAGCACCACACCCCGGACATGCCGTTGTCGGCGGCCGACGTGGTGCTGGCCGCGATCGCCGCGCGCACGCGGAACATCCACGTCGGCTCGGCCGTCACCGTGCTCAGCTCGGACGACCCGGTGCGCGTGTTCCAGCGCTTCTCCACGCTGAACGCGGTGTCCGGCGGACGGGCGGAGATCATCCTGGGCCGCGGGTCCAGTGTGGACTCGTTCCCGCTGTTCGGGTACGACCTCGCCGACTACGAGGACCTGTTCGAGGAGAAGACCCATCTCTTCGCGGAGATCCTCAAGGGCGGCCCGGTGACGTGGCAGGGCAAGACCCGCGCGTCACTGCACGAGCAGGACGTGGTGCCGTTCAGCGAGCCGTTCCCGGCGTGGATCGGCGTGGGTGGCAGCCCGCAGTCCGTGGTGCGCGCGGCCTCCTACGGGTTCTCGCTGATGCTGGCGATCATCGGCGGCCACCCCGGCCGGTTCGCGCCGTTCTCCGAGCTCTACAAGCACGCGCTGGAGAAGTTCGGCCGCGACCCGTTGCCGATCGGGATCCACTCCCCCGGTCACGTGGCGCCGACCGACGAGCAGGCGCGCGAGGAGTTCTGGCCGCACTACCTCGACGTGATCAGCAGGCTCGGCCGGACGCGCGGGTTCTCGACGCCGACGCCCGAGTCGTACGCGCACGAGGTGGGGCCGCACGGCGCGTTGTTCGTCGGGTCGCCGGAAACGGTCGCGGAGAAGATGGCGCGGACGATGAAGACGCTGGGCGCCAGCCGGTTCGACCTGAAGTACGGGATCGGCGGGCTGTCGCACGAGTCGCTGATGCGGACGATCGAGCTGTACGGGACCGAGGTCGTGCCTCGGGTCCGCGACCTGCTCAGCTGATCAACCGCTCCATCTCGGCGTGGCTGATCGGCAGGAACCGGCCGGGATACGCCCTGCCGACCTCTTCGCCCGGGCCCACCGGCACCCAGCCGGCGGGCCCGGCGAACTTCTCCTCCGCCTCGTCCCGGCGCCGGATCACCAGCACGGCCTGGGAGAGGTCGAGGGCGTGAGACGGAAAGACCGCGAAGTACCGGTACTCGTCCTTCGCGAACCGCACCGACCGCCCCTGCAGCGCGGAGGTGTACCGGAGCCGTTCCACGCCCTGCTCGTCGACCTCGCCGACGAACCACGACCGCTCACCCGGCAGCCGGGTGAGGACGTCGGACGGTTCCCAGCCGAGGTCGACGGCCGACTCCTCGGTGGTGCCGGTGAGCCGCAGCAGCGCGACGGGTCCCGTCTCGCGGCTGCGCACCTTCAGATAGCGGTGCTCACGGGACATGAGTGCGGCGGTGACGGCGTCCAGGTCCGCTGCCGCAAGTGGCAGCAGCGTCCGGTCCGACGGTCGCACCGCGGGCAGCCACTCCCCCTGCCGCAGGAACACCTCCCACTTCTGCGGCCACGAGTCCACTGTGGAGCGGATGACCGAGTGGGCGTTGCGCGGGTCCACCGCGTCCTCCGTGCGGATGAAGAGCGCGAAGTACTGGTGACCGGCGACCGGTCCGGCCTGCTGCTTCGCTCTCCTGAGGCCGATCAGCGCGGTCAGGCGGCGCGCCTCCTGCTCGCTCAGCCGGGCCGTGAACTCATGCTCGGGACCCGGCCGCGGCACCACCGCGTACGCCGAGTCGAGGTCGAGGACGTCGATCAGCGTGTCGAAGACCGCGTACCCGCCGGAGTACCACGGGTCCTCGCGCTTCCGTTCTTCCATCCGCACCAGTGCTTCGATCGCGGCCGCCGGTTGAACGTCCTCGACGCTCCACGTCGGCTCGTCCGGCACGCGATCGAGCAGGTCCGTCCGCCCGTGCCCGCGGTGCTCGTGCCGCCCGATCCGGTACGGCCCCGCTCCCCACTTGGGGTCCTTCGCGGACACGACCACCGCGAACGGCGTCCCGTCAGCGGAGATGACGTGGTGGTTCCACGCGGTCGCCCAGCCCGTGTCGATCTGCTGCCTGAGCTCCCGGGCCTCGGCTTCGGTGAGCGCGCGGTAGTCGTCGTTCCAGTCCCGGCCGGAGTCGAGCCGGTAGAGCTTGTCCGTGTCCACCCACAGGCCGTGGCCGGCGTACTCCTCCTCGCGGTGGCGTTCCGGCCTGCGCACGAGCATCGAGGCCCGGTCCACGCCGCCGACGCCGTTCTTGAAGACCGCGTAGTGGTGAGATTCGGCGAGTTCTCGTTCGAAATCCATGTGATCGCCCCCCAGCGGATCTGTCGCCCGAGTGATCATCGTCACTGATGTGGAACTCTCGCGCAGGTTTTCACGTTAGTGCGCTGGGAGGCCACGCGTGATTATTCCGATGCCGTCGAGCGCGCCCCGTCGCACGGGTGCGTTCGCGTTGACCGAGGACGTCGCGGTCCGGGTGACCGGGCAGGCGCGGACGGCGGCCGCGATGATGCGCGAGCTCATCTTCCGGCAGACCGGTTATCTGCTCGCCGAGTCGGCGGACGGCATGCTGATGGTGTCGCACGACCCGGCGATGCGCGGCCTCGGACCGGAGGGGTACGCGCTGCTGGTCAGCAACTCCGCGGTGATGCTCCGCGCGGGCACGCAGGCCGGGCTGCGGCACGGGGTGCAGTCGTTCCGGCAGCTGATGACCGCTGACGGCACGGTGCGCGCGGCCGACGTGCAGGACTCCCCCGCGTTCCAGTGGCGTGGCGTGACGAGCGCGTTGCTGCCGCCCGCCGAGATGCGCAAGGCCATCGACAGGATGGCCGCCTACAAGCTCAACGTCATGCACGTGTTCCCCGAGGGCGATCCGGACGCGTTGCGCGAACTGGTCGAGTACGGGCGGGACAACGGCATCACGGTCGTGCCGGAGCTCAGCCCGGCGACGCTCGACCTGCTGGAGCTGTTCCCGAGCCGGTGGGTGCACATCGGCAGTGCCAAGCTGACGTCCAAGCTCGCGGGTGTGCTGGAGCGGCACGGGCGGCTGCCGGTGCGGTGGCACGACGGCAACTCCGCGGCGGACGTGCTCGGCCCGCACGGTCAGCTCGCCGAAGGTGATCCCGGGCTGCGCGCGATCGCGACGGCGGGCTGGGTCGGCGGCCGCTTCACCACGCCGGCCGTCGTGCGCGCCTGACCGTTCACACACATCGGGCTCGCGCAGGTCATGATCGGCGCGTGATTCACATGTTTATTCGTTGATCAGCGCATTCACGGCTGATACAAAGGCTCGCACACGGCTGCTGAGCTGTGAATATCACATTCGTGAACAATATCGGCAGCCTGTCCGTTGGCTGTTGCACTGCCGGTGACCTGGTCGGATGCCGTGGCAGCGTGGGATTCTTCGTCTGTGCGGCTACTGCTCGTGGAAGACGACAGAGAGCTCGTGGAGTTGCTCGCCGTGGTGTTGCGCGGTGAGGGACATGTCGTCGATGTCGCCCTCGACGGGCAACGCGGACTGCACCTCGCCCTGACCCGGCCCTACGACGTGGTGGTGATCGATCGCGGCCTGCCGGTGCTCGACGGGCTCGATCTGCTGGCGCGGCTGCGGTCACGCGCGGTGCGCACGCAGGCCTTGATGCTGACCGCGATGGGGTCGGTGCGGGACCGGATCGACGGGCTCGACGCGGGTGCCGACGACTACCTGATGAAGCCGTTCGACCTGGGTGAGCTGTTCGCGCGGTTGCGGGCTCTGGGCCGGCGGGCGGCGGAACTGGCGGCGGTGCTGCGCATCGGGGCCGGTCGCCTGGAGCTCGAACAACACCGGGTGGTGCTGCCCGACGGCGAGCTCGTGCCGCTGACCGAGCGCGAGTTCGGCCTGCTGCGGGTGCTCGCGACGCATCCCGAGACGGTGCACACGCGAGCGTCGTTGCGGCGGACCGTGTTCCACGACGCGCCTTCGCAGTCCATTGTGGACACCTACGTGCACTACCTGCGGACCAAGGTCGGGCGGTCCGTGGTGCACACGGTGCAGGGGGTCGGTTACCGGTTGGGGGCCTTGTGAAAGAGGAAGTCCGGACGGCGCGGTTGCGGGTCAGCGTGCTGGTGGGGCTGGCGATCACGCTGATGGTCGCGTTCGTCGGCGGGATCGCGTACGCCGTCATGGTCCACGCGCAGGAAACCCAGGTGACGCGCGAACTCCAGTACAACGCCCGGTTCGGTGTGCCGAGTGTCGCGCCCAAATGCGCGTGGGTGTTCGTGCTGAAGGACGGCGTGGTCGACGTGGGGCCGCTGGAGGTGCCCGCCGGGTTTCCGCTGCGCGCCGATCTCACTGCCGTCGGGTCGTCCGGGGTGGCGATCTCGCGGGACGTGTCCGCGAACGGCACCTCGTACATGGTGCTCACCACGCCAGGTGCGGCCGGCGCGGTGCAGGCCGTGTTCGACCTGCGGTACCAGTTGGCCGACCGCGCGCACCTCTTGCAGGCGCTCGGGATCGCGCTGCTGGCCGGGTTGCTGCTGGCGGCGTTCATCGGGTTGAGCGTGGGGCGGCGCACGGTCGGGCCGCTGGCCGAGGCGCTGGCCCGGCAGCGGCGGTTCGTCGCGGACGCGAGCCACGAGCTGCGGACGCCGATCGCGCGGGCGTACCTGCGGGCGCAGTTGTTGCAGACCGCCACTGATCTGCCGGACGGCCACCGGGACAACCTCGACGCGTTGGCGAGGTCGATCCGCGGACTCGGGGACGTCGTGGACGACCTGCTGCTGTCGGCGCAGTTGAGCGGGCAGCCCGGGCAGCCGGTGGATCTGACGGCGGTGGCGGACGCGGCGGTCAAGGGCGAGAGCGTGCGGGCCGTCGAGCGCGGGATCGTCCTGAGCGTGGAGCACGCTGGGATTCCATTGGTGGTCAACGGGATTGAGACGGCGTTGCGGCGTTCGGTGGACGAGCTGCTCGCGAACGCGGTGCGGCACACGCCGGAAGGTGGGCGCATCTCGGTGCGGCTGCGCGCGGTGGGCGGGTTCGTGGAGCTGGTGGTGGCGGACACCGGTGAGGGGTTCGACCAGCGCGAGGCTGACGGGTTGTTCGAGCGGTACCGGCACGGAGCCGGGGAGAACCGGTTCGGGCTCGGCTTGTCGCTGGTGCGGGAGATCGTCACCGGGCACGGCGGAACCGTGGAGGCGGTGGGACATCCCGGCCGGGGAGCTCGGTTCACGCTGCGGCTGCCGTTGGCGGGGCAGCGGCAGAACCCGGTGCCGCTGCGGGAGAGGATCACGGCCGCCTGTCCATGACCACGTGCGCCGCGACACGGACGTCCTCGTCCAGCGGCCTGTCGGGATCGATCGGTTCGATGGCCTCGGCCAGTGCGTCCAGCAGCTCCGCGCACTTCGGTGCGGTCGGTCGTCTCCCACCGACGTGCACGGCCTGCCGCAGCCCCAACGCGAGCGAGCCGATCAGCAGGCGGAGCAGTTCGGCCAGGTCGTAGGCGCGCAAGGCGGCCTGGGTGCCGAACGGCACGACGTCCTGGTTGCGCAGGTTGGTCGAGAGGCTCTGCGTGCTGGCGGGCAGGACGTTGCGGCGGATCTCCGCGACGAACGCGGTCGTCGCCAGCTGCACGCCCTGCAATCCGTGCTGCTGACCGGGTCCGGCGGCGAGCATCGGTGGCAGACCGGTGTTGCGCGAGGGGTCGACCAGGAGGTCCAGCTGGCGTTCGGCCAGGTTGCCGACAGATGCCGTGACCATCGCGAGCACATCAGCGGCGAACGCGGCGGGCTGGCCGAAGAAGTTGCCGCCGTGCGCGACCAGGTCGTCGTCGGGGAAGAACAACGGGTTGTCGCTCACTCCCCCGAGATCCGCGGCGACCACGCCGTCCACGTAGCGCAACGCGTCCTCGGCCGCACCGAGCAGCTGCGGTGAGCACCGCAGGCTGTACGGCTCCTGCAACGGGCGGTCGCCGCTGGGCTGAACGCCTGCCAGCAGCGCACGCATCCGTTCGGCGACCGAAGTGGCACCGGCGTGACCGAACGCGGTGATCAGGCGGTGGTCCAGGAAACCGGGATCCGCACCGAGAACGTCGGCCAGCAGACAGGTCAGGTCCGCGGCTGCCCGATGTGAGGCGCGGATCGACGACAGCGCGAGAGAAGTAGCCGCCGTGGTGACGGACGTGCCGTTGACGAGGGCGAGCGCGTCCCGGCCGTCCAGGTCCAACGACGTCAGACCGGCTGCTGCCAACGCATCGGCGGCGGGCCTGCGGACGCCGCCCAGGTAAGCGTGTCCACGACCGCGCAACGCCTGCGCCGCGTACGCCAGCGGGATGAGGTCTCCGCTGGCCCCAACAGATCCGTAGCGCGGGATCGCCGGAACGAACGTGGTCGCGAACATCGCCGCGAGCCCCTCCACGACGTGCGCGGACACGCCGGAGAGTCCCTGCGCGAGCGACCACGTGCGCACCAGCAGCGCCGCTCGGGCGATGTCGAGCGGGAGGTCGGGTCCTTGGCCCGCACCGAGATGTGCGAGGGTGTTGTCGCACTGGTCGGCCTCGGTCGACCGGCCCGCGAAGCCCACCAGGGCACCGAACCCGGTCTTGGCGCCGTACACCGGGCGTTCGTCGTCGGCCAGCACCTTGCGCAGGTACGCGCGGCCCTGCTGAACCCGGTCCAGCACCACGGGTCCGACCAGCACGGGCAGTGGCTCCGAGGCACGGAGAAGGTGCCCGGCGGTCAGCGGCGAACTCAGGTCCACGGTCACCGCACGGACCGTAGGCAGTCGATCTCAGAAAGTTCTGAGATCACCTCAGTACGTTCCCCGGACATGGCGCACGACTACCTGATCATCGGCGCGGGACCGGCCGGTTTGCAGCTCGCCGCACTGCTGGAGCGGGACGGTCGCGACTACGCCGTCCTCGAACGCGGCAGCGGGGCCGGCACGTTCTTCACCCGCTTTCCCCGGCACCGCAAGCTGATCTCCATCAACAAGGTGCACACCGGGTTCTCCGACCCGGAGCAGCGGATGCGGATGGACTGGAACTCGCTGCTGCTCGACGACCCGGACCTGCTGTTCACCCGCTACAGCCCCCGGTACTTCCCGGACGCGGACGACATCGTCCGGTACTTCCAGGACTGCGCGGCCGGGCTCAGCGTGCACTACGACATCGATGTCACCACGATCTCGCGCTCCTCCGGCGGATTCGTCGTGACCGACCACAGTGGACAGACGTGGCAGGCGAGGAACCTGGTGATGGCCACCGGGGTCTCGCAGCTGTACGTGCCGGAGATCCCCGGCATCGAGCACGTCGAGCGGTACGACACCTTCAACACCGACCCTCGGGAGTTCACCGACCAGCGAGTGCTCGTGATCGGCAAGGGCAACTCGGGCTTCGAGACCGCCGACGCACTGGTCGAGCACGCCGCCGTCATCCACGTCGCCGGGCCGCACTCGGTGAAGCTGGCGTGGCAGACGCACTACGTCGGGCATCTGCGCGCCGTCAACAACAACTTCCTCGACACCTACCAGCTCAAGTCCGAGAACGCGGTGATCGACGGCACGGTCGAACGCATCGAACCGCGGCCCGCTGGTGGGTTCCGGATCCAGTTCCGGTACGCGCGCACGGTCGAGAAGCTGCGCGAGCTGGAGTACGACCGGATCATCGCGTGCACCGGGTTCCGGTTCGACGCCTCGATCTTCGACGACAGCTGCCGGCCTGCGCTGGTGATCAAGGACAGGTTCCCGGAGATCACGCCTGCGTTCGAGTCGGTGAACGTCCCCGGGCTGTACTTCGCGGGCACGATCACGCAGTCGCGTGACTTCAAGAAGTCGACCAGCGGGTTCATCCACGGGTTCCGCTACGGCGCCCGCGCGCTGCACCGCGTGCTGTCCGCGCGCAACCACGCCGTTCCCTGGCCTGGCGCCGACCTGGAGGTGTCGCCGGAAGCCATCAGCGACGCCGTGATCGCTCGGGTGAACAAGTCTTCGTGCCTGTGGCAGCAGTTCGCGGTCATCGGTGACGTCGTCACGGTCTCCGACGGCGAGGCCCGCTACGAGGAGGAGGTGCCGGTCGCGTACGTCGCGGACGGCGGGCTCGGCCCCGCGGAGCACCAGTTCATCGCGACGCTGGAGTACGGGCCGGACCACGACACCGTGGACCCGTTCGACATCGACGTCCCCCGTGTCGCGGAGAACGACGCGGCCAACGCCGCCCAGGCCAGTTACCTGCACCCGGTGGTGCGCTACTACCGGCACGGCGTGCTCACCTCGACCCACCACCTGGCCGAGAACCTGGAGAACCACTGGGACTTCCCGGACGTGCACCAGCAGCCGCTGGTCGTGTTCGTGAAGGAATGCCTTGCCGGCGCGTGAGCCGTTCCCGCGGGCGGTGCTCGACGTGCTCGGCGCCGCCGCGGATCGGCCGGTGTTCGAGCACGGCACCCGCGTGGTGACCGGCGGCGAGCTGTTGGACCTGGTGGCACGGATCGCGGGTGGGTTGCGCGCCAAGGGTCTTGGGCCTGGTGACGGCGTCGCGCTGGTGCAGGGGGTGAACCCGGAGGCGTTCGCGACGATCTTGGCGGCGCACGCGGTGGGCGCACGGGTGGTGGGCGTGCGACCGGGACTGACCGAGGCTCAGGTGGAGCACCTGCTCGGCCTGGACATCAAGCTCGTCGTGCGTGACTCGGACATTCCCCTGGGTCGTGCGTCGGATCTGCGCTGTGACGGCAGGCCCGGCGACATCGCCCGGCTCATCCACACCAGCGGCAGCACCGGCCGACCGAAGGCCTGCGCGCAGACCTACTTGTCGATGACCAACGCGTGGACCGCACGTCCTGACGCCTGGCCTCCTGCGATCCGGGAGCTCGCCGGTCGTCTGCAGCGCTATCTCGTGTTCGGATCGCTGTCCAGCCAGGTGATGTTCGAGTACGCGGTGCTGACGTTGACCGCGGGCGGCACGATCGTCGTCGCGGACAACCCAGCCGACGCGATCAGCCGGCACCGCGCGACGGCCCGCGTGATCACCGTGCCGGGCTTGGTGAAGCTCGTCCACTCCCCTGCCGGCCTGTCGTCGTTGCGCGCACTGCTGGTGTCCGGCTCGCCGCTGACCACCGAACGTCATCGTGAGGCCCTGGAAGTGCTGGGACCCGTGCTGTTCCACGGTTACGGCCAGACCGAGACCGGCATGATCTCGATGGCCACGCCGTCCGACCCGCCCGGCACGGTCGGGAAACCGCCGGTGGACGTGGAGATCCGCGACGGTGAGCTGTTCGTCCGCACTCCCGGTCAGGCCAGTGCGTACTGGGCGGATCCGGAGGAGTCGGCCGAGGTCTTCGTGGACGGCTGGGTCCGGACGCGCGACCTCGGCGAGTTCGACGCCGACGGCTACCTCCGCCTGACCGGTCGCGCGCGAGACGTCGTGATCGTCAACGCCAACCTTCATCACACAGGACCGATCGAGCACGCGATCGCCGAACACCCGGACGTCGCCGAGGCCTACGTCGTCGCGGTGCCGGACGACGAGACCGGCGAGGCGGTGCACGCGTTCGTCGTGCCGAAAGCGGATCGCGTTCCCGAACTCGGAGAGCTGCGCAAGCTCGTGACCGAACGGCTCGGCGCGGCCTGCGCTCCCGTGCGGGTCACCGCCATCACCGAACCCCCTGTCGCCCCCAGCGGCAAGCCCGACAAGCGCCAGCTGACAGCGTGAAGGAGATCGTCGTGTCCAGCGAGGTTTCGACCGAGTGTCTCGTGATCGGCGCCGGTCCGGCGGGGCTGCAGGCGTCCTACCTGCTCAAGCGGGCGGGCCGCGACCACCTGGTGCTGGAGGCCGGCGCGGCGGCGGGGACGTTCTTCACCCGCTTCCCCCGGCACCGCCAGCTGATCTCCATCAACAAGGTGTACACGGGCTGGGACGACCCGGAGCTGAACCTGCGCGTCGACTGGAACTCGTTGCTGAGCGACGATCCCGAGCTGCTGTTCACCGGCTACACGCCGCGCTACTTCCCGCAGGCCGACGACATGGTCCGCTACCTCGGCGACTTCGCGGTGAAGAACGACCTGCCGATCCGGTACGACACGCGGGTCGTGTCGGTGAGCAGGCCGGACGACTTCGTGGTGCGCGACCAGCACGGCGTGACGTACCGGGCGAAGCGGATCATCGCGGCGACCGGGGTGTCGAAGCAGTACGTGCCGGAGATCGACGGGGTCGAGCACGCCGAGCCGTACTACGACGTTTCCGTTGAACCGCAGGACTTCGTGAACAAGAAGGTGCTGATCATCGGGCGTGGCAACTCGGCGTTCGAGACCGCCGACGCGCTGGTCGAGACAGCGTCGGTGATCCACGTCGCCGGGCCCGGCTCGCTGAAGCTGGCGTGGCAGACGCACTTCGTCGGACACCTGCGGGCGGTGAACAACAACTTCCTCGACACCTACCAGCTCAAGTCGCAGAACGCGGTGCTGGACGGGCACATCGCCGGCATCCGGCGCGACGGCGACGACTACCTGGTCAAGGTCAGCTTCCAGCGAGTCAACGAGGTGATCAAGGAGATCCGGTACGACCGGGTGATCCTCGCGACCGGGTTCCGGTTCGACGCCTCGATCTTCGCGCCCGAGTGCCGGCCGCGGCTCACGATCAACTCGCGGTTCCCGGACCAGACGGCGGCGTGGGAGTCGGTGAACGTGCCGGACCTGTTCTTCGCGGGCACGATCACGCAGGCGCGCGACTTCAAGAAGTCGACCAGCGGGTTCATCCACGGCTTCCGCTACGGAGTCCGCGCGCTGCACCGGATCCACGAACACCGGTACCACGGCGTGGACTGGCCGAGCCGGGAGCTGGCCGCGGACGGCATCACCGAGGCGATCATCGAGCGGGTCAACCGGACCTCCGCGCTGTGGCAGCTGTTCGGCTTCCTCGCGGACGTGGTGCTGATCGGTCCGGACGGGGTTCGGTACGTGGAAGAGGTGCCGGTCGCGCACCTGCACGAAGCGGTGGCGCGCGGGGAGTTCGGCGAGGTCGAGTCCTACCTGACGGTGACGCTGGAGTACGGCGCGGACCACGACAAGGTCAACCCGTTCGACATCACGGCCGGCCGAACGTCCCAAGAGGACACCAGCGGGCTCGACGGCCGCTACCTGCACCCCGTGGTGCGGCGGTTCCGCGGCGGCTCGCTGGTCGACGAGCACCACCTCACCGAGAACCTCGAGAACGAGTGGGACAGCGAGAACGTGCACAAGGCACCGTTGCGGGAGTACCTGCGGTGAACCCGGTGCTCGCCGAACTGCACGAGAAGGCACGCGGGGTGCTCGACCCCGTCCACTACGACTTCTTCGCGGGCGGGGTCGGGGACGAGGTCGTGCTCGCGGAGAACGAGGCCGCGTTCCGGCGCCTCGCGCTGCTGCCACGGGTGTTGCGGGGCGAGGAAGTGCGGGACTTCGGCTGTCCCGTGCTCGTCTCTCCCACCGCGTTCCACAAGCTCGCACACCCCGAAGGCGAGGTGGCGACCGCACGGGCGTTGAACGGCACGGTGCTGGTGTCGAGCATGGCGTCGACCGTGCCGATCGCCGACGTCGTGGCGGCCGCGACCGGGCCGGTGTGGTTCCAGCTCTACGTGCAGCCGGACTTCGAGGTCACGGAAGCGTTGGTGCGGCGGGCGGAACGAGCGGGCTGCGCCGCGGTGGTGGTCACGGTCGACTCCCCCGTCTTCGGCCGGCACCGGCGCGACATCGAGCACGGCTTCCGCGACCTGCCCGCCGGGCTCGCGGCGGAGAACATGCGCGATCTGGCCGGCACCGGGTTGCGGAAGATCGAGATGGGCGCGTTCTCCTGGGACGACGTCGAGCGGATCTGTGCGCTGACGTCACTTCCGGTGTGGCTCAAGGGAGTGCTGCACCCGGCCGACGCGGCGCTCGCGGCCGGGCACGGGCTCGGGATCTTCGTGTCCAACCACGGTGGCCGCCAGCTCGATCTCGTGCCCGCGGCCGTGGACGCGCTGCCCGCGGTGGTCGACGCGGTCGCCGGACGAGTTCCGGTGGTGCTGGACGGCGGTGTTCGAAGTGGCGGTGATGTCGCTCTGGCTCTCGCGCTGGGCGCCTCGGCCGTCGGTGTCGGCAGGCCGGTGTTGTGGGGACTCGCGGCCGACGGGTCGGCCGGCGTGCGCACGGTGCTGGACGTGCTCAGGGACGAGTTCGAGCACGTGCTGGCCATGTGCGGAGGCGATCTGACGCGCGACATGGTGGTGGCCAGGTGTTGAGCCGGCTCGTGGTCGCCCTGCGCGCCAAGGTGTTCGAGAAGGTCAACGGCGACAACGCGATCACCTTCCCCAACGAGCAGGTCGGCGCGGACCGGTTCGAGGAGCTCTACGGCCATCCCGCCGCGAACGGCCGCAGCAAGGGCGCCGGGCTGTCGGACCTGTTCTGGTACTGGCTCGCGCCCGGCCCCGAGGTCCACCAGGAACACCTGGAAGCCGGTCCGCGCTACGACGACGTGGCCCGTGCGACACGGGGCTTTCTCGCCGGACCGAGCGAGGAGCTGGCGGCAGCGGCCACGAGGTGCACCCGGAACGTGCTCGACGAGGTGCTGGCCGGGCCCGTGACGCTGGTCCGGTTGCGGGACCTGATGATGCCGGTGTGGGCGGAGTTCTTCTACGAGCTGGTGTTCGGCGAGCCGTGCCCGCGAGCCGCTCGTGACCTGATCGTCGGGCACGCCGACGACGTCGTGACCTCGTTGAAGTGCACAGGTTTGCGTCATCCGGCCCGACGCGCCCGCCTGACACGCCACTTGGAGACGCGACTCGCGGACGTCCGCCATCCGCTGCCCGGGACCTTGTCCGAGCAGGAGCAGGTGCATTACCTGCAGGGCACGTACTTCAACACCGCCGTGGTGCAGATGTCCGAGGCGATGGCGCACCTGCTGCTGGCGCTGGCGCAGCACCCCGAAGTGGCGGGGCGGGTGGACGACGACAGGTACTTCGCCCACGTGCTGGACGAGACGTTCCGGCTCTACCCGTTGTTCGGCATCGCGCACCGCATCACGACCGAGGACATCGAGCTGGACGAGCACACGAGGTTCCCGGCGGGCTCGGTGCTGTGCTTCAACTATCCGGCCTACCACGCGACCGGCTACCCGAGACCGCACGAGTTCGACCCCGGCCGCTGGGAGCACACCGCGGCCCGCCACGAGCACCACATCCCGTTCGGCGTCGCCGCCAACCGCCCGTGCCCGGCCTGGCGGCTCTCCCCCATCGCGATGCGGGCTGCCGCAAGAGAGGTGCTGCGCCGGGTCACGTTGCACTCCTCCGTCACGCACACGAGGTCACTGCCGAGCCGCGGCCCGTGCCTGCTCGTCCGCGACGGTTCCGCGCCTCGCTTCCGGCTGTCGTGGATGCGGGTGCGCGACCGCTGGGAGGACGTGGGACGCAGCGTCGTCCAGCTCGTGCTCGGCACCGCGATGGTGCTGCACGCCCACCGGCTGCGGCTGGCGGGCCGGTACTTCGACACGCACGACCCGCAGGGTTGCCCGGTCCGGCACTAACCCCAGGAGATCCCGGTGAACCAGATCCACTTCGCGTTGCAGGTCTTCGCCGCGCTGGCGGTGGTGCTCGTCGCGACCACCCTGTGCGGACGGCTCGCCATGCTGGTCAAACAACCCAGGGTGGTCGGCGAGATGGTCGCCGGCGTCCTGCTCGGACCGGCGCTGCTCGGCGCCGTCGCACCCGGCGTGCAGGCCCAGCTCTTCCCCGCGGACGTCAAGAGCACCCTCTACGTGCTGAGCACGATCGGGCTCACGTTCTACATGTTCCTCGTCGGAACCTCCTTGGACCACAAGCTGACCGCGGGTTCGAACGCGCGGAGAGCAGGCGTTCTGGCCCTGTCGGGCATCGTGCCGACGTTCCTGCTCGGCGCCGGCACCGCGGTGATCTTCTTCGACTCGCTCGCGCCGAAGGGATCGAGCCTCTGGGTGTTCATGCTGTTCGTCGGCGGCGCCCTGTCGATCACCGCTTTCCCGATGCTGGCCAGGATCCTGCAGGAACGCGGCATCGCGAACACCCCGATCGGCGGCCTGACCCTGGTGGCGGCGGCGATCGACGACGCGGTGGCGTGGGCGTTCCTCGCGCTGATCATCGCCGTCGGCACGTCCGGCAGCCCGTCCGGCGCGCTGCGCACCATCATCGGCGCGACGATCTTCGCGGTGCTGATGCTCACGGTGGGCCGCAAGTGGCTGGCCAAGCTCGGCGAGCGGGCCGAACGCGACGGCAAGCTCAGCCGCGACATGATGGCGATCATCCTGCTCGTCGTGCTCGGCGCGGGCTGGTTCACCGACTACATCGGCGTGTTCTCGGTGTTCGGCGGCTTCGTCACCGGACTCGCCATGCCCAAGGGCGCGGTCGTGCGGCACGAGCTCGAAACCAAGCTCACCGACCTCAACTCGATCCTGCTGCTGCCGGTGTTCTTCGCGTTCAGCGGCCTCAACACCCAGGTCTCCGGCTTCGGCGCGGGCGGCAGGCTGTGGTTCCCGCTGGCCGTGATCATGCTGGCCGCGTTTGCCGGCAAGTATCTCGGCTGCGGCCTGGTCGTGCGCGCACAAGGCTATTCCTGGCGCTACGCCTCGGCCGTGGGTGGGCTGATGAACGCTCGCGGGCTGATGATCCTGATCTTCATCAACATCGGGCTGGCGTACGGGCTGGTGACACCCGAGATGTTCGCGATCCTCGTGGCCGTCGCGATCGTCACCACGGCCGCCGCCATGCCGATCTACCGCGCCTCCCTGCCGGATCATCTGGAAGCGCAGGCCGACGTCAGGACGCCAGCGCCGACGCGGTGACTCATTTTACTCAACACTGAAGTTATAGAGATTATGGACAGACCGTCGGATCGATAGGCTCGGCCGATGGACAGCAGTCGGCAGGATCGTGTGCGCCAGGCGTTCGACGACTTCTTCGCGGACACCCCGCAGCGGTCGGAGAGCTGGGTGCTCGACCTGTTCCAGCACACCGCCGCGACCGTGCCCGCGTACCAGAAGCTGTTGCGGGAGAACGGGATCGAGCCGGAGTCGATCAGGACGTTCGAGGACTTCCAGCGGCTGCCACTGCTCGACAAGCCGGGCTATCACGAGCGGTATCCCCTGCCGGAGCTGTGCCGGGACGGATCGCTGGTGGGCTGCGACATGATCGCGGTGTCGTCCGGGTCGAGCGGGCGGCCGACGATCTGGCCGCGGGCGCTGGAGGACGAGCTGCACGTGGCGCGGCGGTTCGAACAGGTGCTGGTGGACGGGTTCCAGGCGGATCGGCGCACCACGCTGGCCGTGGTGTGCTTCCCGCTCGGCACCTGGGTCGGCGGGCTGTTCACGCAGGCGTGCGTGCGGCACCTGGCGGCCAAGGGATGCCCGATCACCGTGGTGGCGCCGGGCAACAACAAGGCCGAGATCCTGCGGGTGCTGCCCGAGCTGGCGCCGCACTTCGAGCAGGTGGTGCTGCTCGGGTATCCCCCGTTCCTGAAGGACGTCATCGACGCACCCGGCGCCGACTGGCCGTCGTACTCGATCAAGCTGGTGCTGGCCGGCGAGGTGTTCAGCGAGCAGTGGCGTGATCTGGTGTGTCAGCGCGCGTCCATCGCCGATCCGCTGCGGGACGTCGCATCCCTTTACGGCACAGCGGATTCCGGCGTGCTGGGCAACGAGACCGCGCTGTCGGTGAGCATTCGCCGGTTCTTCGCGCTGCGCCCCGATCTGGCGCGCGAGGTGTTCGGCGGCTCGCGGCTGCCGACGCTGGTGCAGTACGACCCGGCGAGCCGGTTCTTCGAGGTGCACGACGGGACGCTGGTGTTCACCGCGGACGGCGGGATTCCCTTGATCCGCTACCGGATCGCCGACGAGGGCGGGGTTTTCGGGCACGCCGAACTGCTGGAGTACTGCGCGCGGCACGGCTTCCGGCCGGATCCCGGACCGGAGCTGCCGTTCGTCTTCCTGTTCGGGCGGTCGCTGTTCACCGTGTCGTTCTTCGGTGCCAACGTCTATCCGGAGAACGTGACCGTCGGCCTGGAACAGCCAGGGATCAGCGAGACGGTCACCGGCAAGTTCGTGATCGAGTCCGTCGAGGACGCCGACCGCGACCGGTTGTTGCGGATCACCGTGGAGACCGCGGCCGGGAAGACCGCGGACCAGCACGCCATCGCCGAGTCGATCAAGGAGCAGCTGCTGCGGCTCAACAGCGAGTACGCCCACTACGTCCCGGCCGAACGGCAGCTGCCCGAGGTCGTGCTGCGCTCCGCCGGCGATCCCGAGTACTTCCCGGCCGGCGTGAAACACAGGTACACCCGACGAGCGTGAAATGAGCTATTGCGCCACAGAGCAATAGCTTTTCCTGGCTTCCTCCCGGTGCTTAAGGTGACGTCGGCCGAATTCATTCAGTGGGCTGGGAGGAATCCTTTGAAGTTCGTTCGGCGTGTTTTCTTGGCGTTGGTTCCGGTTGCGTTGCTCATGGTCGTGGGGGTCGCGGCTCCGAGCGCACAGGCGGTGGCTCCGGTCGCCCAGACCGCGGCGGTGGGGGCGGCGTACGACACCGAGACCGGTCAGGCGCTGGCCGCCTGGGACTGCAACACCGGCAACGTCTGCTTCTGGAACGGCTTCGGCGGCACCGGCGGCCGCTGCATGTGGGACGTGGCCGACCCGGACTGGACGTCCGGTTCCGTCAAGTGCTCGTGGGCGACGACCGCGGAGGTCAAGTCCGTCTACAACCGCGGCACGTCTTCGTCGTTGACGGGCGTCGTGTTCTTCCGCAACACCGGCTACAACAACCGCATCGGCTGCACCCGGCAGGGGCAGAAGGGCGACCTGGCCGGCACCTACCAGGTGAGGTCGCACCAGTGGACGAGCGGCCGCTGCGGCTGAGCCGGTAAACCACAGAACTGTGCGCGGGGCAATAGCCTCGCGCACAGTTTTCGTTGCGTGATTCGGCGGAGTGACACGGCGGGTAATGTTCTCCACGGTGACCTGGGCCTGGGGAGGTTGCTGTGTTGCGCATCCATTTTTCCGCTGGCGATCTGGAGCGAACGCAGATAGCAGAAAGGGTCGATCCGCTCTGGGAGATGGTGTTCAGCCGGCTGAGGCTGACCGAAGGGGACAGCGGGGTTCTGCTCGAACCCTGGCTGCGTGACGTCCGGCGCCACGGCGACCGGCAGGTGATCCGCTCGGGGGTGCGGCTGCTCGCGGTGCTCTCACCGCTCGGCCCGTACTTCCCGGACTTCCTGACGCCGCCGGAAGGTGCGGACGGGCTGGGTGCCGCCCTGGACGCGATCCGGGCGACGCCGCGGGCCCGGCTGCGCGACGAACTGAAGCGGCTCGCCGGGGTCAGCTCGACTCCATCGTGGACTCGTCCGCTGGCGGAGGGCTGTGACGGTGCGCTGGCCGAGCTGACCGAGGCACTGGCGGGGTACCACGCCGCCGCGATCGAGCCGTACGGCGAGCTGATCGAGGAGGCGGTCGAGACGGACCGTCTGCATCGGACCGGTTCGGGCTCGGTCGAGGGGCTGCTGCACGGGATGTGGCCGTTGATGAACTGGCGGCCGCCGGTGCTGGAGGTGCAGTACGCGTACGACCGGGACCTGCACCTGAACGGGCGCGGGCTGCGGCTGGTGCCGTCGTACTTCTGCCGCCACACGCCCGTCGCGTTCGCCGATCCGGGGTTGCCGCCGACCGTCGTCTACCCGGTGCACCACGACTGGACGTGGCAACGGCAGCTCGCGAGTGGACGAAGGCAGGCGGGCGCTTTGGCCGCACTGCTGGGATCCACGCGGTCGGCGGTGCTGGCGGCCGTCGGCAGTGGGGCCACCACTACGGAACTGGCGGAACGGCTCGGTGCCTCGGCGTCCGCGGTCAGCCGCCACACGACCGTGCTGCGGGAGGCCGGACTGCTGACGACCGAGAGACAGGGGTTGTCGGTGCTGCACCAGCGAACGGTGCTGGGGTCGGCTCTGCTCGGCACCAACTGAGGTTTCGCCGGGCGCGGAATCCGTGGCGGCTCCGGCCGCCACGGCTGTCCACTGGTGTGGTGGCGGCATACGACGAGATCGCGGACTGGTACGAGGGACAGTTCCTCGCGGCGCAGCGGGACGATCCGCTCGGGATCGGCCTGGCGCTGCGGGAACTGCTCGGCGAGGGCACCGGCGTGTGCCTGGAGGTCGGCTGTGGCACCGGGGTGCACGCCGCGATCGTGCGGGAGCTGGGGTGGACGCCCGTCGGCATCGATCTGTCCGCCGGGATGCTGCGCCACGCACACGACCGGTTGCCGGTGGCCCGGACGGACGCGGGGCGACTTCCGCTGCGGGACAACAGTGTTCCGGCCGTGGTGGCGGTGATGGTGCACACCGACATGCCTTCGTACCCGGACGTGCTGCGCGAGGTGGCCAGGGTGCTCAAGCCCGGCGGTCTGTTCGTGCACGTCGGTGTGCACCCGTGTTTCTGCGGAGGGTTCGCCGACCGCACCGACCCCGCGGCTGTCGTGATCCGGCCCGGTTATCTCGACGGGTACTGGACCAGGAAGTCGTGGACGGACCGCGGACTGCGCGACAAGGTGGGTGCCTCGCACTGGCCGTTGCCCGCGCTGCTGAACGCGTTCCTCGACGCCGGTCTGGCGCCGGAGCGGTTCACCGAGGGAGGGACTCCGGTTCCGGTCGTGCTCGCCGTCGCAGCCAGATCGCGCACAGGCACGCTCCGAACGCTCCCGCGGTGAGCAGCACGTGGATCGCGCCGCCGAACCTCGTGGCGAACGTGATGTCCGTCCGCAACGGCACGGACTCGACCATCAGGGCGTCGGTGAACATCCCGGTGGACTGCACGACGCTGCCGTCCGGGCGGACCACCGCGCTCACGCCGCTGATCGCCGCGACGACGACCGCTCGGCCGTGTTCGATCGCGCGCAGGCGGGCCATGGCGAGCTGCTGGTAGGTCATCTCGCCGCGGCCGTACCAGGCGTTGTTGGTCGGCACCACCAGGACCTGCGCGCCCGCCGCCGCACTTTCGCGCAGGACGTAGTCGTAGGCGGCCTCGTAGCAGATGCCGACGCCCACACGGGTTCCGGCGACGTCCATGACGCCGGGTTCACTGCCCGGGATCATGTCCGGGGTGTCCGCGAACGGGGTGAAGAGGCGGGCCAGCGGGCGCAGCGGGATGTGCTCGGCGAACGGGACGAGCTCCTGCTTCGCGTACGACTGGCCGGGACCGGTGCCGGGCTGCCAGGCGATGACGGCGTTCTCGCCGTCCCGCAGTCCGCTGACCAGCACGGGCACGCCGAGCGAGTCGACCGCGCGGTCGATCACCGGGTCGTGGTCCTGGGTCCTGGTGGCGCTTTCCGGCCACACCACCAGGTCCGGCTTGGGGATCGACCCGCCGTCGATCAACGCTTTGAGCTCGGCGGTCTTGCGCAGGTGGTTGGCGCGCAACGTGTCCGCGGCGTCGAGCAGGCCGAGGCCGATGTCCGGCGCGTTGCCCTGGACGACCGCGATGGTGCGCTGGCCGTGCTGCGCGTCAACGCTGATCAACGGGCCGACGGCGAGTGCCGCGGCGAATGGCAGCACGGCCCAGGCGGCCCTGAGCCGCGGCAGCCAGTGGGCCAGGCCGAAACCGGTCAGCACCACCGCGAAGCTCACCAGCGGGGCGCCGCCGATCACCGCGAGCTGACCGAACGGGCCATCGGGCTGGCCGAACGCCACGCGGCCCCACGGGAAGCCGTTGAACGGGATCAGGCCCCGCGCGGTCTCCTGCAACACGAACAGCATCGCCGCCCACACCGGTGCCGCGGGCAGCTTCGACACCAGCGGCATCACGGCCGTCGAGCCGCAGACGAACAGCGCCATGAGCGCCGAGAGCACGAGCCACGGCCACGGGCCGAAGTCGTTGCCCAGGAAGTGCTCGATCCAGAGCAGGTGCGGCAGGAAGAACGCCAGGCCGAACACGAAGCCCAGGCCGGCCGCGCGCCGGGCCCGGACGTTGCGGAGCGTCAGCCACAGCACGACGAACGCCGGAACCGCGAGCCACCAGAGCGTGCGGGGCGGAAAGCTCAACGCCAGCGCGCCACCGGCCAGAGCGGCCGCGCCGTAGCGCACGAGGTCAGTCCTGGGCGGCAACGGGCACCCGGCGCAGGACGAAGTAGGCGCCACCCACGAGGGCGATGCCGAGGGCGTAGGCCGTGATCAGCTCGGGCACGCGGCCGGCGAAGTTGCCCGCGAGCGGCGGCACCAGCAACGCGAACACACCGACCAGCGCGGCCACGCGGGTGCGCCACTTCCCCACCGGCAGGCAGGCGGCCAACGGCAGCACCGCCCACAGCAGGTACCACGGCTGGATCACCGGCCCCAGCACCACGATCAGGCTCATCATCATCCCCAGCGCCGTCACCTCGGAGACCCCGCCCCGCAGCTGGCGCCGCAGCACCACCGCGATCCCGCACAGGATCAGCACGAGCCCCGCGATCCGTGCCGAGGAAATCATCGCCTGACCGCTTTCCGGTCCGAACACCGCACCCGCCAGATAGCCCGGCCAGTTCGTCGGCGCCATCCAGGAGTTGACCTTCGACGGCGTGCCGAGCGCCCGCACCCAGCCGAAACCGGTCCCGCCGGCCGACGTCAGCACCGACACGACCACGGCCGCCGCGACCATGCTCACGCCGGCGATCACGAACCTCGTCCAGCCGCCGCCCAGCCTTCTGGCCAGCGCGGTTCCGACGACTGCCAGTGCCACGAGCGCGGGCAGCTTGACCTGCGCGCCGAGCCCGATGAGCACCACCCCGGCCGTGAGCTGCCACCAGCGAAGTTCGGGCAGTGCGTGCAACGCGATGACAGTGCCGGACAGCATGAGGCCGAGCATCAACGCGTCGTTGTGCACGCCGCCGACGAGGTGCCACAGCACCAACGGGTTCAGCACGCCGAGCCACAACGCCCTCCCAGCCGATGTCCTGGCCGGCGCCGACGTCCCGGCGATCGCGGCCAGCCTCGGCACCGCCCAGACGATCAGCAGCAGCCCCAGCACCGCGACCAGCCGGTACAGCACGATGCCCGCCACCGGATCGCCGCCGGTGAGGTTCGTGATGGCCCGCTCCACGGTGCTGAACAGCGGCCCGTACGGCGACGGAGTGTCCCGCCAGTACACCCCGACCCGGGCCACGGCTTCCGCGCTCGCGCCGACCGCCGGGCTGACGACGTTGGGATCGAGCCCGCGTGCCGCCACCTCACCCTGGGCGAGGTAGCTGAACACGTCCCCGCTGAACAACGGCGGTGCGACGGCCACCGGAGCGCACCACCAGACCAGCGTCCGTCGCAACCACTGCGCGTCCGGGTTCGCACGACCGAGCAACGTCCAGGCCAGTACGACCAGCCCGGCTCCCGCGATGGCCAGAGCGAGCGCCATCGGCACGGCTCTCGTCGCCCAGGCCCCCGCCGTGAGCAGCACGGCACCACCGAAACCGGTCCAGCGCAACAGCTCCGGGGTGCGGGTGGTGACGCGGTAGCTCAGGGTCGACTGCATCTGCACGGACAAGACAGTGCTTTCCGGACGGATCGTCACGCGTCCGACTGCGGTCGCCTCTGGGCGTACGACTTCAGGATGATCTTTTTTAGCCCGGAGTCGGTCAACCCGCGAAGTCGTGCGTCATCCACACGGTTCCCTTGGCGTCCCGGACCACGACGATGCCGATGCGGGTGAAGGACTTGCTGAGGATGTTCTTGCGGTGACCGTCGTTCGGCGGCTTCTCGTCGATCATGCCCTGGGTCAGGTTGAGAGCCATCTTGGAGATCGGGTCGACGGCGTCCTTCACCGGACCGCCCATGCCGATGTTCTCGCCGACGGAGCTCCACTTCACGCCCGCGTCCGAGGCGCGCTCGCCGAGCCCGCTCTCCCCCGGGCACTGGTGCGAGAGACCGCAGCCGTTGCTCATCATCGCCTTGGTGTGCCGCTCGGCCGCGGTGACCAGCGTCGGGTCGATCTTCAGCGCGGGCAGGCCGTTCGCCGCCCTGGTCTCGTTGATCAGTGCGAGGACGCGTTCCTCCGGCGTGGCAACGCGAACAGGCTCGGGCGTCTGCGTCGTGGTGGTCGTCGTCGTGGTCGTTGTCGTCGTGGACGACGTTGGCGCGCTACTGCTCGTGGAGGACGTTGTGGTCTCCGCGAGTGAGGACGTCACCGTCGTCGGCGGGGCAGTGTTCGGAATCGCCACGGCAGCAGGCGGATCAGACGGGAACAGCACCATCGTGCCGACCACGCCGACCAGCGCACACACGGCCGCAGCGCCCGCCACCGCCAGAACCGGCTTGCCCGAGGCGATACCGGCGAGCCGCGAGAACGGGCCGGAGGACTCGGCCAGGTGCGCGGCGTGGCCGGTGTCGGGCCCGAAGTCGCCGAAGTCGCCCAAGTCGGTGGTGTGCGCGACGGGTTCGAGCGCCGGGTCGGCCAGGTTCTCCAGCAACCGCGGCAGGTAGGCGGCCGGAACGGTGAGCAGCGCGGCGCCGGTCAGGATCCGCTCGACCGGCATCGCGTCGTCCACCCCGCGGTTGCAGCGGGAGCACTCGTCGACGTGCCGCAGGAGCCGCTTGCGCCACAACGGACTGGGCTGTCCGGACCAGCCCTGTGCCGCCTGCGCCAGGCCCGGGCAGCGCGGTTCGGCCGACAACGCCCGGACCAGGTGCCGCACGGTCTCCAGGCGGCCCTTCAACCGGCTGAGCCGCACGGTCACCGCGTGCGCGCCGAGGTCGAGCGCGTCGGTCACCTCGGCGCGGGTCAGCTGCCCGACGCGCTCCAGCGTCCACAACGCCAGCAGCTCGCGGTCGGCCGGGTCGAGCCAGCGCGCGGCCTCGTCGACCTCACGCCGTTGCTGGGCGAAGTGCAGGCGGGACAAGGCGACCTCGACGAACTCGGCGCCAGGGTCGGCCCGGTCGTACTCCTCCAGCGGCGCGGGGGCGAGGTCGCGGCGGCGGTAGTGCTCGCGGATCTGGTTGATCGTCACCGCGACCAGCCACGACCGGAACCGCTCCGGCTCCCGCAGCGAGTCGATGCCCCGGATGACGCGGAACATGGTGTCCTGCACGACGTCGTCGACGTCGGCGTCGGCGGACAGGGCTCTCCCGGCGATGTTGTAGACCAGAGGTAGGGAGGCTTCCACGACCGCGTCGAGCGCCGCACGATCACCGGCTCGTGCGGCGATCACCTGCTCCGCGTCCAAATGGCCCAGCCACTCCGTCACGTCCAACACCCTCACTGTCGCAGACGATTTCCGTACGCCATGGGAGACCGGGCAGTCTCACCTCAGGTCACAGAAACCGGGCGCGTAAGTGAGCCAGGTCACACCGCGATCACGGCCACCCCGGTGCGGCCGCCGTCGACGTCGATCACGGTGCCGTGCACGAACTGCGCGTCGTCCGAGGCCAGGTACACGGCGGCGGTGGCGATGGCGTCGGGATGCCCCGAACGTCCCGCCGGAGTGCCCTGCATCATCACGTCGCCGGGGTGCGGGCCGTCCCAGTCCGGCGGGACGATGACGCCGGGCGAGATCGCGTTGACACGGATGCCCCGTGGCCCGAACTCCGCCGCCCACGCGCGGGTGAGCGTCTCCATCGCGCCCTTGGTGGAGCTGTACAGCGAACTGACCCCGATGCCGAGCCGGGCGATCCACGAGCCGAGGTTGATGATCACGCCCGCGTTGGCGTCGATCATCGCCGGGACGAGGGCCTGGGTGAGGAAGAACGGGGCTTTCACGTTGACGCCGTAGACGTGGTCGAACGTGTTTTCGTCGGTCGTCGGGGTGGTCGACGGCGGGTAGATGCCGGCGTTGTTCACGAGGATGTCGACGCGGCCCACCAGCTCGGCGGCTTCCGCGGCGAGCGCGTGACTCGCGGCGGGGGTGCCGTCGAGGTCGGCTCGGGCGAAGTCGGCCTTTCCTCCCCTGGCTCGGATCTGGTCGACGACGGCGGCGCCGCGTGCCTCGTCGCGTCCGGAGACGACGACATGCGCGCCCTCTCTTGCGAACGCCTCCGCGATCGCGCGGCCGATGTTGCTGGTGGAACCGGTGATGAGGGCCGTCCTGCCCTGCAGTCGCTGTGCCATGCCCTCGAAGTTAGGCATCCATTTTTGGACCAGCAAGTCCAGAAGTTCAGGCTTTGAGGTAGTCGAGGAGGGTGTCCAGCGACGCTTCCAGGTGCGTGCTGCTGCCCGACGACCTGAGCACCTGCACCCCGCCTTGGATGCCCGCGATGAACGCCGCCGCGGTCTTCTCCGGGTCGACACCAGGCCGGACGAGCCCGGCTTCCTGCATCTCCTCGATGCCTTCCCGGACGTGGAACTGCCAGCGGTTGAGGAGCGTGCTGATCACCTCCGCCGCGCCCGGCGTGCTGCCGACCTGGCTCATGAGCGCGCCGAGCGGGCAGTTCCGGCCCTGCGTGCGGTACCGGGCGACCACCGAGTCGCGCCAGCGGTCCCAGGCGGCCCAGCTCGTCAGCGCGCCGAGGTGCGGCTGCTGGTCGTCGAGCACCCGGCCGGCCTCGTGGCGGGCGACGGCGAGGAACAGCTCTTCCTTGCCGTCCGGGAAGTAGTGGAAGATCTGGCCCTTGCTGGTGCCGGTGATCGCGCGGATGTCGTCCAGCGTCACGCCCGCCGGGCCGTCGCTGCGCAGGTACGCCGCCGCGCCCTCGATGATGCGCTGCCTGGTCGCGCGCCCTTTGGCTGTGAGTCCCACCTGGCGATTTTAGGCTTTCTGGACCGCCCGGTCCACTGTGGTTGACTGGGATCATGCTCCCTTGGGAAGGCTCGCTGGCCGGTCGGCTCGACCGGCACACCGTCGTGTCCGAACTGCTGCGCGACAACGTGCTCGGTGATCCTTTCGAGCGGCCGTTGTGGGTCTACGTGCCGCCGGGCTACTCCGAGGGCTCTGAGCGATATCCGGCGGTGTACGTCATTCAGGGCTACACGGGCCACTTGTCCATGTGGGCCAACCGGACGCCGTTCCGCCAGCCGTTCATCGAGACGGCCGACGCGGTGTTCGCCAACGGCGCGCCGGGTTGCATCGTGGTCTACGTCGACGCGTGGACGACCTATGGCGGCTCGCAGTTCGTCGACTCCCCCGGCACCGGCCGCTACCACTCGTACCTGTGCGATGAGATCGTGCCGTGGGTCGACGCGCACTACCGCACGATCCCGGACCGGGAGTCGCGGGCGATCTCGGGCAAGTCGTCCGGCGGGTTCGGCGCGATGATCACGCCGATGCTGCGCCCCGACCTGTTCGGCGCGCTGGCCACGCACGCGGGCGACTCGCTCTACGAGCTCTGCTACGTCCCGGACTTCGGCAAGGCCGTGCGAGCGCTGCGGTCCTACGACCACGACATCCGGACGTGGTGGGCGGACTTCCAGAGCCGTCCCGCCTTCACCAGGCCGGAGGACATGGACCTGATCGGCACTCTCGGCGTCGCCGCGTGCTTCTCCGCGTTGGACGACGGCACGCCGGAGCTGCCGTTCGACCCGGTGACCGGCGTGCTGCGGCCGGACGTGTGGCAGCGCTGGCTCGACTGGGACCCGGTGCGGATGGTGCCGCGACATTCCGACGCCGTGCGGTCGTTGCGCGCGGTGTGGATCGACGCGGGCCGCAGCGACGAGTACTTCCTCGACCTGGGTGCCTCGGCGTACCGGGAAGAGTTGTCGAAGGCCGGAGTGCCGGACGACCGCGTGCACTTCGAGCTCTTCGACGCCGGCCACGGCGCCATCGACTACCGTTACCCGCTCTCACTGGGGTGGTTGGCGGAAAGGCTGGCTCGCTGATGCGCGACGTGACGCTGCGACCGATCGAGGACAGCGACCTGGACGCGGTGTTCGAGTTCACGCGCGACCCGGAGTCGGTGCGGATGGCCGCGTTCACCGCGAAAGACCCTGACGACCGCGAGGCGTTCGACGCGCATTGGCGCAAGATCCGCGCACGTACCGACGTCACCAACCGCGTGATCGTCGGCGACGGCCGGGTCGTGGGCACCATCGCGAGCTTCGTGCAGGAAGGCGACACCGAGATCACCTACTGGATCGACCGCTCGGTGTGGGGCCAGGGCGTGGCCACGCGCGCGCTGGCGTTGTTGCTGCAGGAAGTGCCGGTCCGGCCGGTGTACGGCCGTGTCGCCAGCGACAACGCGGGCTCGATGCGGGTGCTGACGCGGGCGGGCTTCGAGAAGGTCGGCACTGACGTCGGGTACGCCAACGCGCGGAATGCGGAGATCGAGGAGACGATCCTGCGCCTCAGCTGACCACGTTCCCGGTACCCAGCACGCCGAGGGAGCTGCGGCTCGTCGAACGCCTCGGTGCGGTGGCCAGACGCAGGTGCGGAGACGGCCGTCAGTGGCGACACGACCGGCGCCTGATGGCCGGCTCGGCGAGCGGAGATCCAAGAGACGAACCTGCGTCTCAGCCGACGAACTTCTCCGTGCCCAGCACACCGAGCAGCTGCAGCTTGTCGAACGCCTCGGTGCGCGGCGGCGCGGTGAGCACCAGCAGCATCTGCGACTGGTCCTCGGTGAACAGGGCCTGGCAGTCGACCTCGATCTCGCCCAGCTGCGGGTGGACGAGCACCTTGTGGTCCTCGAAGCGTTTCGCGACCTCGTGGCGGTCCCAGATCGACGCGAACTCGGCGCTTTCCCGTTGCAGCACGCGGACGAGCTCGCCGGCCCGCGACTTGGGGCCCATCGCGGCGTAGGCGGCGCGCAGGTTCGCGACCTGGGCGCGGCTCTGGCGGTCGCGGTCGTGTTCGGGGTAGATCGAGCGCTCCTCCGGGTTCTTGAACCAGCGGTAGATGGTGCTCCGAGCGAGTCCGGTGAACTGGGAGGAGTCGCCGTACAGCGCCTCGGCGTACCGGTTCTGCACGAGGATCTCGCCGAGGTTCGACAGGATCAGCGCGGGCGTGTCGTTCAACCGGTCGAGCACCCGTTGCAACGCCGGTGCGACGTGCGAGCTGGTGGCCTGGGGCGACGGGGCGTTGCGGCCGGCGACGCGGAACAGGTAGTCGCGTTCGTCGTCGGTCAGCCGCAGCGCGCGGGCCAAAGCGGCCAGCATCTGTTCGCTGGGCTGCGGGCCGCGTTGCTGTTCCAGGCGCGTGTAGTAGTCGGTCGACATCGCGGCCAGCGACGCGACCTCTTCGCGCCGCAGGCCGTGAGCTCGCCTGCGAGCGCCGACGGGCAGGCCGACGTCCGCCGGCCTCAGTTCTTCCCGGCGGCGGCGCAGGAAGGCCGCTAGTTCCGCACGATCCACAACCCCGAGTATGGAGGGCGCACGCGAAGTAACCAGGGATCGCCGATCCCCCGATAAGCGCTCTCTGCCGCGCCTCGTGCGCCGGGGCCGAAGCTCGGTGCATGGACATCACCGGAAACACCATCTTCATCCCTGGCGCCACCAGCGGCATCGGCCTGGCGCTCGCCCACGCCCTCAAGGAGCGCGGCAACACCGTGATCGTCGGTGGCCGCCGCACCGAACTGCTCGAGCGGATCGCGGCCGAGGGCCTGGAGACCGTCCGGATCGACACGACCGACGCCGACAGCGTCCAGACCGCGGCCAAGGACGTGCTCGCCCGCTTCCCGGCGACCAACGTGCTGATCACCATGGCCGGCGTCATGCGGGTCGAGGACTGGCACCGGCCGGAGTCGTTCCTGGAGTCCGCCGAGGGCATCGTGACCACGAACATCCTCGGCCCGATCCGCCTGATCGCCGCGTTCGTCGAGCACTTCCAGACCCTCCCGGACGCCACGATCATGACCGTCTCGTCCGGCCTGGCGTTCGCGCCGCTGAAGGTCACGCCGAGCTACAACGCCTCCAAGGCCGCGATCCACATGCTCAGCGAGTCGCTCCGGCTACAGCTCGCCGACACCTCGGTCAAGGTGGTGGAGCTGGAGCCGCCGTCGGTGCAGACGGACCTGCTCCCCGGTCAGGCGGACAACGACCACGCCGTGCCGCTCGACGAGTACGTCGCCGACGTCATGAACATCATCGAGACGCAGCCCGACGCGAAGGAGATCCAGGTCGAGCGGGTGAAGTTCCTGCGCTACGCCGAGGCACGCGGCGACTACGACCAGGTCGTCGCCGCGCTCAACGCCTCCGACCCGCACTAACTCACGTAACGCACTGTCAGGTTGGGATCGCGGGCGATCTCCTGTTCGGAGAACCGCCCGCTGACCCACTTCTTCTCCACGTACAGGTGCGCCTGGTCGTGGTGGTGCGGTGAAGCGCGGTTGGCCGACTGGCCGTAGACCATCAACGAACTCATGCGCGGCCCATTCGCAGTGAGTTCCACGGCCATCACGAAGCTGGTTCCGTGCGGGACGTCGGAAATCTGGTCCAGCGGCCGCGGCACGCCGGGCACCGAGACGACGTTGAAACAGCCTTCCGGGCCGCGGCAGCCGTGGATCGGGATGCCCTCGTAGTGCTGGACGTCGTCGAGCTTCACGTCGACCGGCACGCCGGCGCTGGCGAAAGCCGTCACCGTGTCGGCGAAAGCTCGCCCGACACCGGGGTCGGCGGTGTTGAGGCCGCGCGGGGTGTGGACGGGATCCGCCGGGTCGTACGGCACCAGCCACCGGTTGACGCCGGGACGCTGGGTCAGGCCGATGAAGGCCCGCCAGAAGAACGCTCCCCTGCTCTGCTCGCCGATGTCGCCGGTTCCGCCCCACTTCGCCAACGTCTCGCAAGCCGCACGGACGTCCACCCCGTTCAGCGTCGGATTCGCCTGGCACAGCGCGACAACGGCCTTCAGGCCCTCCTCGGCGCTCAGGTTCCGGTTGCCGAACATCGCCGATTCCACAGTGGACAGGGTGAAGGTGCGATCGGTGATCATGTCGAGACCGAGGCGGGTGCGCGGTGACCGTTCGCCGCCGGAGTCGCCGACGATCGAGGGGTAACCGGTCAGCGGGGCGGCCGGGTTCGTCAGCCACGGGCTGTCGTTCATGTTGCTCACGTGGTCGTCGCGAACGAGCCGCGGCAACCGGCTCGCGCCGAACACGCCCGGCCGAACCGCGTCGGGATCAGTCCCCCAGCCGCACGACGAACGGCTGCCGTCGAGGATCACGAAACCGATGTCAGGACCGGTGCCGCACCGGGCGCGCTGGTCGTCGGTGACGTGCGGGACGACCTGGATGTCGGCGTAGTAGGCGGTGCCGGTCGAGTCGGAGGCGAGCGTGTTCACCCACGGCAGCGCCTGATGTCCGACGAGCGCCTGCTGCAGGTCCGCAACGCTGCGGGCACGGGCGATGGCGAGCCACTGGTCGACGACCGCGAGGTTGCCGGAGTTGGCGTCGCGCAGCACGTACGCCGTCGTGTCGGTCCATTGCAGCGCACCGGGATCGGCGATCACCGGGCCGTCCGGCGTCCGGTACAGCGTCCTGGTCACCGGCTTGGTGCCATCGGACACGGTGACGTTCTCGGCGATCATCCGGTGCGTCTTGCCGTCGACGACGTAACTGGTGGGGTCGCCGGGCACGAGGGCGAGCTTGGCGAGCGTGACCGTCTGCGCTTCGGACGCGGTGTGGGTCCAGCCGAGCCGGTCGTTGTGGCCGATGTTGACCAGCGGGATCCCGTACAGTCCGGCGCCGCTCACGTTCAGCTCGCCGGGGATCGTGAGCTGCTGCTGGTAGAAGCGCCAGTCGTCGGCCCAGTAGAAGTGCGGGTTGCCGAGAACGATTCCGCTGCCCGTGGTCGCCTCGCGGCCGAGCGCGATTCCGTTGCTGCCCGGTCGTTGTTCGGCGCGCCGCACGGGTTTCGCCGGTGCCGGTGAGCCGGGAGGCTGGGCGGACGCGACGGGTTCCTGCAGTCCTTCGCCGCCGGTGAGAGCCGCGACCTGGTGCACGCGCCGCCACACGTCGATCTCGGTGATCGGCCGCACCCAGGCCGCGCCCCGGCAGCGGGCGTCGGGCAGATTGGCCACGCCGGTCTTCGCGAGGTAGCGGTTGAAGCCCGTGACGTAGCCGCGCACGAGGTCACGGGCCTGCCGCGACTGCTGCGGCAACGCGCGTTCGAGCACGCCGGACTGGTTGAGCCGCTGGTGGTAGAGGTCGCTGACGAGGTTCCCGTCACCGGACTCCGTGGTCGCGTCCGGCCCGAACCACCGCGAGCGCTGTGCTGACGTCGTCACCACGATGTCCGCCATCATGCAGACGTTGTCCTCGGCGAACGCGAAACCGAGGCCCAGCCCCAAACCACGGTAGTCGGCCGCGCGGATGTGTGGAATTCCGTAGGACGTCCGCCGGATCATGACACCGGCGCCGGCGTGGCTCACGGCAGGAGTGGTGACCAGCAGCGTGAGGCACAAAGCGATCAGCCTGAACATGCTTCCCCTATTCGTTGTGCAGCACGGTGGCGATCGACAGGCGTGCGGCTCCCCTGGCCGGCACGAGCGCGCCGAGCACGGCGATCACCACTCCAGCGAGAGCCAGCAGGGCGAGCGCGGGCGCGTGGTAGACCTCCATGAGGACGTCGACGGCGTCGGCCTGGCCCGCGTGAGCCATGGCGGGCACGACGAGCTGGTGTGCCGCCACGCCCAGGGGCACCCCGGCCAGCCCGCCGACCACACCGAGCGCGCCCATGGAGGTCACCAGCATCGCCGTGACCTGGCGCGGGGTCATGCCGATCGACTTGAGCATCCCCAGGTCGCGGCGGCGCTCGCGGGCGTTGAGGACGACCGTGTTGAACACGCCGAGCGCCGCCACCGCCCCCAGGACCAGCGTCAGCGTGATCGAGGCGCTGACGATGATCACCCCCGTCGACGACGAGCCGTCGCGCGGTGGCATGACGCGCAGGCCAGAGTCTCCCTTGGCGATCGCGGCCGTGTAGGTCGCGCGGTCCGTGCTGTTCGTGAACCTGGCCTGGTAGGAGTGGGCACGGGTGCCCGGTGCGAGCACGCTCAGCGCGCTCCAGTCGGCGAAGATCTGGTCGTCGTTGTTGGTGAGCACGACGCCGACGATCTTCAGTGCCGTCCGGTTCTCCTTGGCCTGCACGGTGATCGTGTCGCCGACGGCGAGCCCGCGCTGGTTGAGGAACCTCGACGGCACGACGACCTGGCCGGGTCCGTCCGGCCAGTGCCCGGTGAGCACGCGCGGGCCGAGCGCGCCGATGTCGCCGCGGTAGAAGAAGATCGTGGCGTTCTGGGTGCCGCCCGCGACCTCGGTCTCCAGCTCGGAAATCGCCAGCACCGCGGCCGTACCGGGCAACGAGCGCAACATCTTCTCGTCGTCGGCGTCGCTCAACGTCGCGTTGGGCGGCTCCCCCATGGCCGGGTTCATCATGGGTGGAAGCCCTTGTGGCCGTCCGGCCAGGACCTCGACGCGGTCGGCGTAGGAGGGGCGGACCGCGTTGTTGTAGCCCGTCACCGACATCATCACGCCCGCGGCGAGCGTCACGGTCATGACGCCCAGCACGACCGACGCCAGAGTGAGCGCGCTGCGGCCCGCGCGGGCGAACGGCACGCCGAGACCGAGGCTGACCGAGCGCGGCAACGGCGTTCCGGTGAGCCACCGCTGGATCCTCAGCGCGCGACCGGTGTGCGTGGTGGTGCCCGCGCTGATCGCCCTGGCGGCCGGAAGCCTGCGGGCCCGCAGTGCCGGGACGAGCGCGGCCGAGATCACGAGCGCGGGCATTCCCAGCAGCGCCACCGCGTTCACCCACGGCGCGAAGCTCATCTCGGTCACGCCGAATCCCTCGACCGCGTCCTGCACGATCGGTTTGGCGAAGAAGTTGCCCGCGACAGTCCCGAGCACGCAGCCGGCAACGGCCGGGATCGAGACCATCACCAGGTACACCGCCATGACCTGGCCCGGCGTGAACCCGAGGGCCTTGAGCATCCCGATGTGCCGGAAGCCCGCCACGACCGCGCCGCTCACGACGTTGGCGACGATCAGCACCGCCACGACGAGCCCGAGCAGGCCGAAGATCATCAGGAACGGGATGAACACGCCCAGCTCGGACGTGACCTTGTCCTTGACCGTGAGGTGCGACAGGCTGCCCAGCACCGCGCCCTCGGGAAGGCCCTGGGTGACCGACTTCTGGTCCTCGGCCACCTCGGCCGCGGTGCCGGCGTCCGGGAACCGGTAGAGCATCTGCAACGCGGTCGGGTGCAACGCCTTGACCTGCTCGGGAGTCACCCACGCGTCGGCAGAGCCCGTGACGGAGTGCGCGAACCCGACGACGGTCAGCTTGGGCAGGCCGGCGGCGGCGACCTCCAGGCCGTGGCCGGTCGGGCCCTCACCGCCGCCCGGTGGACGGTTCAGGACGATCTCACCGGGTGCGGTGGCCCAGCGGCCCTGCCAGACGGTCAGGCGGTCGACCTGGCCGCCGGGATCCGCGCGGCCCGCCACGGTGAGCGTGCCCATGAAGACCGGACTGGTCGAGGTGTCCACTGTGGCCTGTTCGAACGGTCCCGCGTACTCGGTCTGCCCCGCGGCCTGCCTCACCTGTTCCGCAGTGGTCCTGGCAGAGTCGAACGCTACCGCGAGGTGCGCCCCGCGCTGGGTGGCGAAGGCCTTGTCGAACGGCGCCGCGGAGGATTCGAGCAGCCCCAGGGCCATGACGATGGTCGCGGTGGAGGCGCACACGACGACGCCGATCACGATCGTCTGCAGCATCCGCCGCCGCACCGCCGCCCACGCCGCGGTCCAGACCGCGCTCACGGGGTGCGCTCCAGGCTCTGCTCCCGCGCGATCCGGCCGTCGACGACCTCGACGACCCTGCTGGCACACCGGGTCGCGAGCCGTTCGTCGTGCGTGACCAGCAGCAGCGTCTGGCCGAACTGGTTGAGGTCGAGCAGCAGGTCCATCACCTGCTCGCCGGACCTGCTGTCCAGCGCGCCGGTCGGTTCGTCGGCGAGCAGCAGCGCGGGCCGGTTCATCAACGCCCGCGCGACCGCGACGCGCTGCCGTTCACCGCCGCTGAGCCGGGCCGGGTAGATGTCCTTGCGGTTCTCGATGCCGAGCTCGCCGAACAGCTCCAGCGCCCGTTTCCGCGCCTGCCCCGCCGCCGTGCCGGTGAGCTGGGCGGCCAGCGCGACGTTGTCCAGCGCCGACAGGTCGTCGAGCAGGTTGAAGAACTGGAAGATCATGCCGATCCCCCGCCGGCGGAACAGCGCGAGCCCGGTCTCGTCCAGCGCCCCCAGGTCCGTGCCCTGCACGACGACCGAGCCCGAGGTCGGCCGGTCGAGGCCCGCGATCATGTTGAGCAGCGTGGACTTGCCGCTGCCGGACGGTCCCATCACCGCGACCGCTTCCCCCGCCCGCACGGTCAGCGACAACCCGTCCAGTGCTGTCGAGTCGCTGTACTCCTTGCGCAGGTCCGTTATTTCGACGACGGCGTCGTTGTTCATGGCGGCCATCCTGTTCGCCTGAGGCCGGGCCGGGCATCAGTCCCGGGAGGTAACCTGCCGGACGGGGTCATCCTGGGGATGTAGCGGCTGCATCCCGGGTGTGATGCGCGCACACCTCGCGCTCTGGGAGGGTGATCGTGTGTGGGAGCTGATCGTGGCGGTCGCCGCGTGCCTGGCCGCCGTGTTCTTCGCGGTGCGGCTGGCGATGGCGAAGCGCGCGTACACCCGTGCGATGGAGGAACGCGGCTGGCTGCTCGAACGCGAACGGGAAAGCGCCGCGCGTGGAGCCGTGGACGCCGAACGCGCCCGGATCGCGAGGGAGCTGCACGACATCGTCAGCCACAACGTGAGCGTCATGGTGGTGCAGGCCGGAGCCGCGCGCCGGGTGCTCGCCACCGAGGCCGAGGACGCCGCCGGCGCGTTGCTGGCCGTGGAGTCCGCCGGGCGCGACACGATGACCGAGCTGCGGCACATGCTCGGCCTGCTCGCGCCGTCGGCCGACGGTGAGGACCTGCTGTCGCCGCAACCGGGTCTGAGCAGGCTCAGCTCACTGGTCGACCGGATGTGCTTCGCAGGGCTGCCGGTCGAGGTCCGCATCTCGGGCGAGCCACGCCCGTTGCCGTCCGGAGTGGACCTGACGGCGTACCGGATCGTCCAGGAAGCCCTGACGAACGCGCTCAAGCACGGCGACGGTGGCAAAGCGGACGTGACGGTGCGCTACGCCGATCACTACCTGCGGGTCGAGGTGCTCAACACAGGTCCCAGCGTGCTGTCCGGCGAACCGCTGTCCACAAAGGACGGCGAGGGCCGCGGGCTGCTCGGGTTGCGCCAGCGCGTGGCCGTGCTCGGTGGCGACCTCGACGCGCGCCGGCGGCTCGGCGGCGGGTTCCGCGTCCGGGCGAGGATTCCGCTGTGACCGCGCCACGGGTGGTGATCGCCGACGACCAGGCGTACGTGCGCATCGGGTTCCGCATGATCCTGACCTCGGGCGGCATCGACGTCGTCGGCGAGGCCGCGGACGGCGCCGAGGCGGTGACGGCCGTGCGGGACCTGCAGCCGGACGTCGTGCTGATGGACATTCGCATGCCCACCATGGACGGTCTCGAAGCCACCCGCCGCATCGTGCGCGAGACGCCCGGCTGCCGGGTGCTGATGCTCACGACGTTCGACCTCGACCGCTACGTCTACGACGCCCTCTCGGCCGGTGCCAGCGGGTTCCTCCTGAAGGACGTCACGGCCGAGCACCTCGTCGCCGCCGTGCGCCTCGTCGAGACCGGTGACGCCCTGCTGGCGCCGTCGATCACCCGCCGGTTGGTCGAACAGTTCGCCGCACCGGTGGCGCGGGGCCCGGTCGTGCACGGGGACGTCGCGGTGCTGACCCCGAGAGAACGGGAGGTGCTGACGCTGGTGGGGCAAGGGCGTTCCAACGCGGAGATCGCCGACGACCTGACCTTGAGCGAGGCGACCGTGAAGACCCACGTGGCGCGGATCTTCGCCAAGCTGGAACTGCGCGACCGGGCCCAGGCCGTCGTGCTCGCCTACGAGACCGGGCTGGTCGCGCCCGGCAGCTGAACACTGATCGCCAGCAACGCGGTGTCGTCCTCGACGCCGGCGCCGAACGAGGTCAGCAGCCCGGTCACCGCGGTGATCACGGACCGCGCGGTGGCCGGGCCGCTCAGATCGTCCCGCAGCTCTTCCTCGCTGTAGCGGGTGTCCGCGCCGATCCGCGCCTCGGTCAGCCCGTCGGTGTAGAGCAGCAGCGTGTCGCCCGGTCCAAGATGGACGGTCGTGGTGGTGAAACGCGCCTGCGGCAACACACCGACGAGCTGGCCGCCCGGCATGCGCACCAGCTCTCGCGTGCCGTCCGCGCGGATCAGCACCGGCGGAGGGTGCCCGCCGGTCGCCAGGGTGACGGTGGCACCGGTGCTGTCCGGGCGGAGGCGGCCGTAGATCACCGTGCACAGGCGCGGGTCCGTGTGGTTCAGCACGGCGTTGAGATGCTGCAGCACGCCTGCCGGTTCCGGGTCGTCGATCGCCGCCGAACGCAGCGTGTAGCGGGTCAGCGAGGTCACGACCGCCGCGTCCGCGCCCTTGCCGGACACGTCGCCGAGGAAGAAACCCCACGTGCCGGCGGTGAGCGGGAACAGGTCGTAGAAGTCGCCGCCGACCTGGTCGAGCGACGCCGGGTGGTAGTAGGCCTCGACCTCCACCCCCGGCACCTCGGGCAACGCCGGTGGGAGCAGGGTCTGCTGCAACGTCCTGGCCAGCTGCTGGGCCCGGTCGCGTTCCAGTTCGGCCTGCCGGCTGGCCCGCAGCAGCTCCTCCTCGTACGCGCGCCGGTCGCGGGCGTCGAACACGGTGGTGCGGATCAGCTGCGCCTGGCCGCCGGGACCCGTCTTGACCACCGAGGTCAGCAGGACCGGCAGCCGGGTGCCGGCCGCGGTCTTCATCTCCACCGCCACCCCGCCGAGCTCACCCTGCATGTGCAGCAACGGCGAAACGTGCGTCTCGTAGTACATGCGGCCGCCGACCGTGAGCAGATCGGGGAACCGGCGGCGGCCCACGAGCTCGTCGCGGTCGAAGCCGAGCCACCCGAGCAGCGTCGCGTTGACCTTCGCGATCGTGCCGTCCAGCAAGGTGGAGATGTAGCCGCAGGGCGCGTTGTCGTAGAGGTCCTCCGCGCTGTCTTCCAGCAACGCGGCGAAGGTCACGCACTCCGGCCCGGTCATCGGCCGACCACGAACTCCAGGATCGCCTCCGCGGTCATCTCCGGCGCGCTCAACTGCGGACAGTGCCCGACCGCGTTCAGCGTCACCAGCTTGCTTCCGGCGATCTGGTCGTGCGTGAACCGCCCCACCTCCGGCGGCGCGATGGCGTCCACCGCGCACTGGATCACCAGCGTCGGCACGGTGACCTTCCGCAGGTCCTCCCGGTTGTCGGACAGGAAGGTGGCGCGCGCGAACACCCGCGCGACCGCCGGGTCCGTGCGGCAGAAGCTGTTCCTCAGCTCCTCGGCCAGTTCCGGCTGGTCGGGGTTGTCCACGATGACCGGCGCCATCGTCGCGGACCAGCCGAGGTAGTTCGACTCCAGGGCGGCGAGCAGCTCGTCGACGTCCTCGCGGCTGAAGCCGCCGCGGTAGTCGCCATCGTCCACATAGCACGGTGACGGCGTGAGCAGGACCAGCTGCGCGAACCGTT